>DATNBG010000147.1:0-2408 GCA_035572075.1 Roseiarcus sp.
CGTAGATGGTGACACCCGGCGAGACCTCGAATTCAAAGAAGACCGGCTCTCCATCGGTACGAATGCGAAAGTCGATCGAGAACAGGTCGCGAAGGCCGATGAGGCGGGCGAGGCGCGCGCTGAGGTCGAGGATCCGCTCGACCGCGCGGCTCGACCGCGCGCTTCGTTCCTCCCGCAGATCGATCATCCGCGGAGTGAAGGCGGCGGCATGGCCTAAGCCGAAGCCGCCGCGGCGCCCTTCGGTGTCGCGCGCCCCCGACAGCGTCTCGTTGTCCATCATGGTGAGGAACGCGCCGGAGGCTTCGCTTTCCGGATCCTTGACGATCCGTTCGACGCCGAGCTGATCGGCGAATTCGCCTCCCAGATCGATGAAGCTCACCCGCACGTCGTCGCCTTCGACGAACGGCTGGATCAGCGCCCGGTCGCGATAGCGCTCAAGGATGCGCCCCGCGCGATCCTCGGCCTCCGCCAGATCGCGGCACAGGCTGTCGGCGAATATGCCGATCTTGGCGCCGAGCGTATTGGGCTTGACGAACAGGGGACCCGCGGAGTTCGGCCACTTCCCCAGCGCGGCGATTTCCTTATCCCCTTCGATGAGGATGGTCGGGGGGATGGGAAGGCCCGCGGCGGAGGCGAGCGCCAGGCTCGCGAACTTGTCCTGGGCCAGATGCGCCGCCGGGGCGGGGCTGCCGAAGCGCGCGAAGCCCTGGAGGCGGGCGAGAGCGGGAACAGAGGAGCCGCGATAGAAGCGGACGCCGTCGTTGAGCGTCCAGACGATCGTCTCGTCCCGCCTCGGCGCCAGCGCTGTGAGGCGCTCAGGCAATTGGTCGAGTTCGACGAATTCCGCCTCGACCCCCCTCTCCGCAAGCGCCCCGGCGATTTCGCCCGCGAACAGCGGCAGGTCGGTGGACTGCGCGAGATAGACGGCGATCTCAGCGGCGATTTCGCGCGAGTAGCCGAAGGATTCGAGGCGCCCGCGCGCCGCGTCCTCGCTTTCGAAGGCGATCACGGCGTTGGAGAGCGAGGGAACGGATTTTCGCTGGCCGCGCCGCTCTCCGGCCGCGCCCTTGGCTGGCGGCGCGCTCGACGATTCGTCCATTCATCCACCTCCCGCGGGGAGGATAGGGCGGCGGCGACGGCGCGACAAAGCCGATTATTTAGGCGCTCAAACCTGAATTCCGTGGGCCCGCCGGCTGTGGTATCGACGCTCCCTCGCAGCGATGCGGCAAAGAGGAGACGAGGTGAAAGTCGACGGGCGCCCGTATCGGACGATCTGGCTCAATTCTGATGGCTCGAGCGTCGACGTGATCGACCAGCGCTGGCTGCCGCATGAGTTTCGCGTGGCGACGCTGAGAAGCGTCACCGAGGCGGCGACGGCGATCCGCGACATGTGGGTGCGCGGGGCGCCGCTGATCGGCGCGACGGCGGCCTATGGGCTCGCGCTCGCCATGCGCGAGGATCCGAGCGATGCGAGCCTCGCCGTCGCGTGCGAAAAACTCGCCGCGACGAGGCCGACCGCGATCAACCTGCGCTGGGCGCTGGAGGCGGTCCGCAAGCGGCTCGCGCCCCTTGCCCCTGAGGCGCGCGCCGCCGCGGCTTACGCCGAGGCCGGGCGGATCGCCGACGAGGACGTCGAGATCAACCGCGCGATCGGAGCGCACGGCCTAAAAATCCTTCGCCGCCTTGCGGCGGGCAAGAAGCCGGGCGAGCCGGTCAACATCCTCACCCATTGCAACGCCGGCTGGCTGGCGACGGTCGATTACGGCACCGCCACCGCGCCGATCTATCTCGCGGCGGAAGAGGGCGTGAACGTCCATGTCTATGTCGACGAGACGCGCCCGCGCAATCAGGGCGCTTCGCTCACCGCCTGGGAGCTCGCCCATCACGGTCTTGCGCACACGCTCATTGTCGATAACGCCGGCGGACACTTGATGCAGCACGGGCTCGTCGACGCGGTGATCGTCGGCTCCGACCGCACGACCGCTGGCGGCGATGTCGCCAACAAGATCGGCACCTACCTCAAGGCGCTGGCGGCGCGGGACAATGGCGTGCCGTTCTACGTCGCGCTGCCCTCGCCGACCATCGACTGGACGGTTCGCGACGGCAGGGAGATCCCGATCGAGGAGCGCGGCGCGGACGAAGTCAACTTCGTCCAGGGCAGAAGCGAGGACGGCGCGATTCAGCGCGTCAGGATCGCGCCGGAAGGGGCGAATGCGGCCAATCCCGCCTTCGATGTCACGCCTGCGCGCCTCGTGACCGGGCTCATCACCGAGCGCGGCGTGGCCGAGGCCTCGGCCGAGGGTCTGAAGGCTTTGTTCCCGGAGCGGGCTTGAGCGGGCGAAACTGGTCTTCGACGAGCGGTCCACGTAGAGTTGGGCTCGGGGGCGCCGCATGATCCGTCCGCTTCA
>DATNBG010000148.1:0-2153 GCA_035572075.1 Roseiarcus sp.
TCTCGGCGGCGCGCCGGCGCTCAACGGCTACGCCTACGCGTTCCGCAACGGGTGAGGCGCGGCCCGCCGGATTTCCGCCGTTTCGGCCCGCCAATCTCACGCCTCGGTCGGCGTCCATCGGTGGCGCTCGACCTCGCAAGGACTCCGCATGGGACGCTTCGCCTCCACTGTCGCCTATTATGAAAGCGCCCGGCCGCCTTATGGAGCGGCGTTCTTTGCCGCCGCCGCGCGGAAGCTCGGCCTGGACCGCGGCCAGCGCCTGCTCGACGTCGGCGCGGGGCCTGGGATTCTGACGATCGGTTTTGCCCCCTATTGTCGCGAGGTGTTGGGCATTGATCCGGAGCCGGCGATGATCGAGGCGGCGCGGGCGGCGGCCGAGCGCGCCGGCGTGGCGGCGTCCTTCATGGAGGGCCGTTTTGAGGACGTGGCCGCGAGCCTCGGCGTCTTCGATGTCGTCGCGATCGGTCGCGCGATCCACTGGCTTGATCCCGAGCCTGCCCTTGCGGCGCTCGACCGCGTGGTCGCGCCGCGCGGACGGATCCTGGTGTGCGGCGCTTCGAGCGTCAAAGACGGGCGCAACCCCTGGCTCGACGCCTTCAACGCGGTGCGCGATCGCTGGAAGGGCGCGCGGCCGGCGCGCGACCATCATGCGTTTTTCGCCGGCGGACCGTTCGCGCCGAGCGGGACGATCCGCGTCGAGGCGACCTACGCCGTTCCGGTCGAGCGCCTGGCCGAACGGGTGCTGTCAATGTCGACGTCGTCGTCGGAGCGGCTCGGCGATGACGTCCCGGCGATGAAGAGCGCGATGCGCGAAGCGCTCGCGCCCTTCGCCGCCGACGGCGCAATCGAGGACATCGTCGAAGCGCGGGCCGAAGTGTTCGAGCGCGCCTAGAACCGGTTTGCAATCATCGCAAAGATCATCGTATAGAGTCTGTGGATCATGCCGCCGACACATTCGCCGATGCGAAGGGCCGGAGAGATGTGGTAGCAGGGACGCATGGGCGGCGGGGGCGGCAGACCGCAGAGGCGCTGCTTCTCATCCGCCAACCGCCAAAGCATTAGTCACGGATTCCGCGGTTGCGCCTTTCGTCCGGGCGTCGCTCCGCTTGTAACTCAGGAGAATAGCCTTGCTGCACATCATGCCCATGTCTCGGCGCCGGTGGCGCGTGGCCCTGATCGCGTGCGCGCTGCCGGCCGCGATGCTGCTCGCCGGATGCGGCAGGAAGCAGGAGACGCAGGCCGTGGTCGGGCAAGTGATCGCTCACGTCGGCCCCGACGAGGTGACCCAGCAGGAGCTCGACAACGAACTTCGCCTCGCCAATGTGCCGGCGGACAAACGCACCGACCCGGTCATCAAGGCGGCGCTGTCGCGCATCGTCGAACGCAAATATCTGGTCCAGCAGGCGCTGGCGGCCAAGCTCGATCGCGAACCGACCGTGCATCTCGATCTCCTGCGCGCGCGCGAGCAGATCCTCGCCGGCGCCTTCGCCCAGCGCACCCTGTCGAGCAAGATGAGCGCGGTCTCCACGACCGAAATCGCCGACTACATCCAGAGCCATCCCAAGCAGTTCGCCCAGCGGGAATTGTTCCAGGTCGATCAGATCTCCTTCGCGACGCCCAAGGACGTGCAGGCCCTTACCGCGGCGACGAAGGATTTCAAGTCGCTCGATCAGGTTGAAGCCAAGCTGAACGAAATGAACATCAAATTCAGCCGTGGCGCCGCGACCCTGGACAGCGCCACCATGCCCGCCGAGATGCTGAAGGTGCTGGACGCCAGGAAGCCGGACGACGTTTACTTCATCCGTTCGAGAGGGAACGGCACCTTCTTCAAGGTGACCTCCGTGGATCAGAAGCCGCTGACCGGCGATCAGGCCAACGAGTTCGCAAAACGCGAAGTCGGGGCCGAGCTCGCCAGGAAGAGCGCGCAGGAGATTTCCAAAACCGCGCTTGCGGATTCCAAGTTCGAAGGGAACTACGCGGGCATCATGACCGCCCCCGCGACGAACGCCGCCAAACCGGCGCCGGCGGAAGGCGAGACGCCGGCCGGCGCGGCGCCTTCGACCGCAGCGCCCGCCGGCGCGGCGCCTTCGACCGCAGCGCCCGCCGGCGAGAGCCAGAAGGACGAGAAGGAGCAGCCGAAGAACTGATCGGCC
>DATNBG010000149.1:0-6989 GCA_035572075.1 Roseiarcus sp.
ATCGGCGCCGTAGTCGTCGACCAGCTCCAGGGGGTCCATGACGTTGCCCTTGGACTTGGACATCTTCGCGCCGGAGGCGTCGCGGACCAGGGCGTTGATGAACACCCGCTTGAACGGGACCTCGCCCATGAAGTGGATGCCCTGCATCATCATCCGGGCGACCCAGAAGAAGATGATGTCGAAGCCGGTGACCAGCGTGTCGGTCGGATAGAAGCGCTTGAGCTCGTGCGTTTCGTCCGGCCAGCCGAGAGTCGAGAACGGCCACAAAGCCGAGGAGAACCAGGTGTCGAGCACATCCTCGTCGCGCCTGAACATTTCGGCGAGCCGCGCCGGATCGCGCGCGAGCGCTTGCGCCTCGGCCTCGGTCAAGGCGCCGCGGTCAACCCCGTCGGCGAGCGCCTGAGCGTAAGCCGCCTCCTCCGTCTCCTCGACGTAGACCGCGCCCCAGGGGGCATACCAGGCGGGGATCTGATGTCCCCACCAAAGCTGGCGCGAAACGCACCACGGCTGGATATTCTCGAGCCAGTCGAAATAGGTCTTCTCCCAGGTCTTCGGCACGAACTGGGTAAGCCCATCGCGCACCGCGGCAATCGCGGGCTCCGCCAACGTCTTGGCGTCGACATACCACTGGTCGGTGAGCCAGGGCTCGATGACCGCGTTCGAGCGGTCGCCGTGCGGAACGGCGTGCGCCTGCGGCTCGATCTTGGCCAGAAAGCCCTCGCGCGCCATCATCTCGACGATCCGCCCTCGCGCGACGAAGCGGTCCTGGCCGTCGACGGCGGCGATGAGCCGCGCGAGATCGTGGTCGCTTTCGAGCCCCTCGAAGAAGTCGACATTGCCCTTGAGCGTCACCCGCCCCTGCGCGTCGAGGATATTGATGGGCCGGACTCCCTCGGCCTCGTGCCGCTTGCCGACCTCGAAATCGTTGAAGTCGTGCGCCGGCGTGATCTTGACCGCGCCCGCGCCCTTCTCGGGGTCGGAATATTCGTCGGCGACGATCGCGATGAGGCGGCCGACCAGCGGCAGGCGGACATGGCGGCCGATAAGATGCTGGTAGCGCGGGTCGTCGGGGTGGACGGCGACCGCCGTGTCGCCGAGCATCGTCTCGGGCCGCGTGGTGGCGACGGTCACCCGTTCCCCGGTCTCCTCGCCGTCCTCCTCCACCACCGGATATTCGAAGTAGTAGAGATGCCCGTTAGGATTCCTGGCGAGAACCTTGGCGAGCGCAGCAGCGTCGAGCGGCGCGCCGTCCGCCCGCGACCACTTGAACGAGCCCCTGGTCTCGACCTGCACGACCTCGAGGTCCGAGATCGCGGTTTGGAACTTCGGGTCCCAGTTGACGAGCCGCTTCGCCTTGTAGACCAGCCCCTCGCGATAGAGCTGAACGAACACTTTCGCGACCGCGCGGGAAAGGCCCTCGTCGAGCGTGAAGCGCTCGCGGCTCCAGTCGCACGAGGCGCCGAGGCGCTTGAGCTGGGATATGATCGCGCCGCCCGATTCCGCCTTCCACGCCCAGACCCGCTCGACGAACGCCTTGCGCCCCATGGCGCGGCGGTCCGGCTCCTGCCGCTCCATCAGCATGCGCTCGACCACCATTTGCGTGGCGATGCCGGCGTGATCGACGCCCGGCTGCCACAGCACGTCGCGGCCTTTCATGCGCCAATAGCGGCACAAGATGTCCTGGAGGGTGTTGTTGAGCGCGTGGCCCATATGCAGGGCGCCGGTGACGTTCGGCGGCGGGATGACGACGCAAAAGGGCTCCGCTCCCGCGCGGTCGGGACGGCCGGCCCGGAATGCGCCCGTTTTTTCCCAAAGCGCGGAGGCGCGGCCTTCGGCCGCCGCGAAGTCGAACGATTTGTCCATCATCGGGTCTTGGTCTTAGCGCTTCCCGCCCTCACCCCGAGGGAGAGGGGGCGCGAAGCGTCGGACAAGGGGAAGCGCCACCGGCGCTATAAACGCATGGCGGTCGAAGTCAACGCGCGACGGCGCACCGGCTCGCCCCTAGTTCCGCCCGCGCGCGACCCGCTGGATTTCCGCCCGCACCAGCCGCTCGACGATCGAGGGCAGGTTCTCGTCCAGCCATTGCTTGAGCATCGGCCGCAACGTCTCGCGCACCAACTCATCGGCAAGCTCGGCGCCGCGGACCTCGAGACTGGCCGACAACGCCCCGAACGACAAGGCCGCCGCCTCGTTGGCCTCGGGCGAGAGCAGCGGCGCCTCGTCGCCCCCGGCGGGCCCGGCGGCGGGTTCGGCTTCGACCGCCTGCGGCCGGCGCCAGACGATCGCCGGCGCGGCGGCGCGCGGTTGCTCCGCTTCGGAGGGCTCGCCCTCAACGGGGCGGTCGCTGGAATCAATGACCCGGGCCATCTGCGATGGAGCGGGCCCAGGCGGCTCCCGCGGCGCTCCCCTTATGGGGTCATCGGCGATGATGTTGCGAATCGAGGCGAGGATTTCCTCCATCGACGGCTCATGGGCCCGCTGCGCGCGATGAACCTCATCGAGATCGCGGTCGCCGGAGTTCGAATTGATTGCGCTCATTAGACCGCCCTGCCCTTCGCAAGGAGCGTTGTCCCAGGCGCCTGGCGCGAGTCGGACCTTGCAGACGCGGTCGCTGACCGCGCCGGCCGCGCTCCAAAGAGCGTCCGGAAGGACGCCCTTCCGCCGACGGGCCGTAGAGCGCGGCTACACTTGGCCGCGTCGATCCAAACGCAAGCTGCTCCAGCCGCCACGGACTCGAATCGGGCGGCGCCCGATCACGATAGCCGCTTGCGGCCGCTGTGCAAGCTCTCCCAAGCCAAAGCCGCTACTGTCCGCTCGGCGTCCTCAGCCCAATCCACTTGTTCTTGACCTGATCGAAATGGACCCGCGGATCGTACTCGGCCACGCTCAGTCCGAGAGTGGGGATGTTGAGCCGGCCGACCGCCGACAGGAGCTGGTAGGAATCGACCACCTGGTCGTGTTCGGCCGTAACGAGCGTCGTTCGCGCCTGCAAAAGCGCCTGCTGGGCGTTGAGCACGTCGAGCGTCGTCCGCTGGCCGACCTTGGCCTCCTCGCGCACGCCGGTCAGCGCCACCTCGTTGGCGGAGACCGCCGCGCGGGCGGCGCGCACCACGCCGACCGCGGCTTGATTGAGACCCCAGGCGGCGACGACCGCCTGACGGACCTGGTTGCGCAGGGAATCGGTCTGGATTTCCTGTTGCGACAGAGTCTCCTTCGCCTGCCGGGTTGTGGCGTATTCCGCCCCGCCCTGATAGATCGGGATTGTCAACTGGCCCATGATCTGGCCCGCCAGCACGTGAAAGCCGGGGATCCCGCTTGCGTCGTACTGGTTGGTGAGCGAGGCGGAGACCCCGATGGTCGGATAGAGCGCGCCTTCGGCGATTTTCACCTGCAATTGCGCCGCATCGACCCCATGCAGCGAGGCGGCGATCGCGGGATGCTCGACCTGCGAGATGGAAATCGCCTGGGGCAGGGTCTTCGGCAGCGGCTTCACCAGCGGCTTCACCGGCGCAAGCTTGGTCGGCTGATCGCCGATGAATTGACGGTAACGCGCGACGGCGGCCTGCAGCGTCGCCTCGGCGCTGAGCGCGGTCGCTTCCGCGCTCGAAAGGCTCGCCTCCGCCTGCGCCACGTCGGTGCGCGTCACTTCGCCGACCGTAAATCGATCCCTCGTCTCGCGCAGCTGTTCCTTCAACACATCGACATTGTTGCGATCGAGATCGAGGATGGCCGTGTCCTGCAGCACGTCCATGTAGGCGGTGACGCCCGAAAGCAGGGTGTTCTGCTCGGTGTTGCGCAATTGCTCGCGCGCCCCGAACACCTTCGACTCGGCCTGACGGATGGAATTGATCGTCTGGTTGCCGTTGAACACGGTCTCATTGGCGGAAACCCCGTAACCCCGCGGTTTGAGAGTGACATCCCCGCTGCCCGCGACGCCGCCGCCAGGGCCAACAATGCTCGTTTCGGCGCGCTCGATGCCGATGTTGGCCGTCGCGCTCACTTTCGGCAGGTAGCCGGCGTTCGCTATGGGGACGGCTTCGTCCGCCGCCCGGACCGCGGCGCGCTGGGTGTTGATGTCGGGATTGGTCAGATAGGCTTTGATCAGCGCCCCGCCGATCGTCTCCGCCCGGCCCGCTCCGCCGCCGACCGCCGCCAGACCCGCCCCCGCCAGGAGGGCCGCGCACAGAAAACGGCCCGGCTTCCGGCCGCGCGACGCGGCGTACGCCTGCCGGAATGCGCCTGAGCCACAAATCATCCCCGCCTCATGCGCCTCGCCGCATCGTGAAAGTCAGCGGCCGACCCGCGCTCGCCTAGTTTGCACGTCCGGCGCGAAACTCAAAGGCGCGAGCCCCTGCCGCCCAGACAAACCAGACAAACTCAACCAGGACACAACTCGACCCCGCCGCGTCCCGCTCATCGCCGGGAGCGGCCAAGCCGCCGCCATCATAGGCGCAAGGATCATCGTCGCGCTACAAAAGCCGCGCCAGTTCGCCGCAGCCGCGCCATTTTTCCGCCAAGCGTCGCAAAGATGCGACACCCGGCCGGTTTTGTGGCCACAGGCCGGCCCTAGAAGACGAAGCTCGCCCGGGGCTTGAAGCCATCGAGGAGATCGGCCCTGGTCTCGAATAGCGCCCTCCGGCTGATCGCGCCGCCGGCCTTTTCGTAAAGGACCGCTTGCGCCGGCTCGGACGACGCGTCGACGCCGACGAGGCGCCCGGAATCGGCAAGCAGAGCGAGGAGAGCGTCCGGGGCGACCCCGAAGGCGCCCTCGACGAGGATGAGGTCGAACGGCCCCGCAGCCCCGCTGTCGAGCGGCCCCACGGTCACGGTGACGCCCTCCCGGCGGTGAAGCTCGGCCTTCGCCGCCTCCGCCGCGCCGGGGTCGGATTCCAGCAGCACGACCTTCGCGCCCATGGCGGCGAGGATCGCCGCGCCATAGCCGGACCCGCCTCCGACATCGAGCGCGCGCGCGCCCGCCGCGACCGTCGCCGCCTGCAGCATGCGCGCGAGCGTCGCGGGCGCGAGCAGCCGGCGGGTCTTCGCTCCGCGCGCGGGCAATTGGCGGTCGAGATAGGCAAGCTCGGCGTATTCGGGCTTGACGAAGCGCTGGCGCGGCGTGTCGAGAAAGGCCGCCAGCAGGGCCTTGTCGACCACTCCGCCGGTGCGCAGCTGGCCGTTGACCATATTCAGGCGCCGGTCGAGCATCGTCTCAGCGGAAATGCGCGCCCCCTCGGCTCAGACCCGCGATATCGGGATCATTCCGCGTCCCAAGTCCGATCGGGACCGAAGGTATCCCGGCGCGCCATAAGGCTCGCCGCGTTCGCGGTCAAGAGCGCTCCGCCGGCGCGAGACGGTGGTCAGGGCGGCCGTTTGAGCGGGAGGCCGGGGCGGCCTACGCGGCCGCCGCCGCGGTCATTCGCCGCGCGCGCGAGGCGGCACAGCCCAGCCCGGAGAAGCCGAGCAGGCTCATGGCCCAGGGTGAGGGCTCGGGCACGGGAGAGCTCGAACCGAAGTCCGATGGCGTCAACTCCTGGATGCTGGGATCGGCGTTGGCGACCAGCAGAGTCGTATCGTTCACGAACAACAGTCCGCGTGGATCGAGCGGCGCGGCGCCGCCGCCCTCGAGGTAGTGCGCGACCGTGTCGCCCGCCCCGTTGAGGACGTCGATCTCGCCGTCCGAGCCCCTCCGCCGTTCTGCGCCGCGATCGAGACGAACAAGTCCCCGCCGAGGTCTTGTCCATCCGGAAGGGTGAACCCGGCGGGCGCCCACGCGAACTGCCTTAAGCCCGGCTGAGCGAAGCCGATCGGCAGCGGAAGATCGGCGAACAATGTGGCGTCGCCCGCGGCGTCGATGACATAGAGTTTGCCGCTGCCGACATCGCTGACGAACAGATCGCCGCCGTGAGCGCCGGAGCTTTCCGGCGCAAACCCCACCCCCAAAGCGCCGACGCCCGCGGGCAAGGCGGCAAAAGCAGAGACGCTGGCGCTGTCGTAGCCGAGGATGTCGACCGTCGAGGTTAGAGAGCCGACGCCGCCCGGAGCGTCGCCAAGAACGACCTAACCGGCGGCGATCGATCCGAAGTTCGAGGGCGCAACGGCCGCATCGGTGAACCAGCCGCTGGGCGTGGTGATCACGACGCTGGGCGTCCCGAGACCCGACGTCCCGGTCAGCACCGCCACCCCATTCACGCTCAAACTGTCGGTTCCGTAAGCCAGATACTGGCCGCTATTTGCATAACCGCCGGGCAGGACGATCTCGCCGAACACCCGGAAACCCATCGGGACGCCGGAGGCGACAGCGCCGCCCGTGGCCGGAATGCTGTACACTTGGTTGTCGGTCGCGTCCGAAAGGATTTACGTTCCGCCAAATCCCGCCGTAAGGCCCTCGGGCAGGGTGAACGGTCCGGAAGCGAATTCCGACCCCGCGAAGGCCGGCGCCGCGTTCAGGACGGCGGCGAAAACAAATCCTGCTGCGATGACGGAGCTTCGCTGCCCGAAAGGCAACCGATGAGAGGCTTCCGCTCCCCGAGAACTGTTCATGGACAATCCCCCCTTTCTGAACGGCTTACCGCGCCTACACCAAGCGCTGCACGTTGTTTTGGCGCCGTCAACCGGAGCGGGCGATTGCGGCCGAGGCCGGCGACGCGGGTCCGGTCGTACGCCGCCGGCCGTTAGGTCGCCCGGGCAAGTCGGCTTAGGAGAAAGATTGTCTATTCGGCCCCGGCCCGAATAGACTGGGCCGCCAACCGTTAGAGGCGCCCGCATGCAACGCGCTCTCCTGAACCTGCTCGCCGCCGCGGCCGCCGCGGCCTCTCTCGCCGCTTTCCCCATCGCCGCCGCCGGACAGACCGACCAGAAGCCCACGCATGCCGAGGAGGTGCAGCATTGGGCGGAAGTGGGGATCGAGAACCAGCTCAAGGGCCTGAAGACCAGTCTCCGGCTGACCGCTGACCAGGAAAAGAATTGGGACCCGTTCGCATCCGCGGTCA
>DATNBG010000150.1:0-2014 GCA_035572075.1 Roseiarcus sp.
CGACGCCGAAGGAACCCTCAAAGCCGCGCCGTCGGTCGATTTCGCCGCGCGCAACGAATTCGATTTCACCATCAAGGAGGTCGCCGACGGGCGGGACTGGAAATCGATCCTCGGCCTCACCTGGCGCGACGCCAACGGCGAGATCAAGCACACGCCGGATCGCCCGATCCTGGAAAACATGGACGACCTGCCCTTCGTTACTCCCGTCTACAAGCGCGACCTGAACATCCGGCGCTATTTCAGCGGCTATCTGAAGCACCCCTATATGTCGTTCTACACCGGCCGCGGCTGCAAATCACGCTGCACGTTCTGTCTTTGGCCGCAGACCGTCGGCGGGCATCGCTACCGCACCCGCTCCGTCGGCCATGTGATCGACGAGATGAAGTGGGCGCAGAAGGCCTTCCCGGAGGTCAAGGAATTCTTCTTCGACGACGACACCTTCACCGACAACCTGCCCCGCGCCGAGGCGATCGCGCGCGAACTTGGCAAGCTCGGCGTCACCTGGTCCTGCAACGCCAAGGCCAATGTGCCGCGTGCAACGCTCAAGGCGATGCGCGACAACGGCCTGCGTCTCCTGCTGGTCGGTTATGAGAGCGGCAATCAGCAGATCCTCCACAACATCAAGAAGGGCATGCGGATCGACGTCGCAAAACAGTTCGCCAAGGATTGCCGGGAGCTTGGGATCACAGTCCACGGCACGTTCATCATGGGCCTGCCCGGCGAGACGAAGGAGACGATCAGGGAGACGATCGAGTTCGCCAAGGAGGTCAACCCGCGGACGCTCCAGGTCTCGCTGGCCGCGCCCTATCCGGGCACGTTCCTTTACAAGCAGGCGCTCGAGAATGGCTGGCTCGACGACGCCGGCGGGGACCTGGTGAACGAGGACGGCAGGCAGATCGCGCCCTTGAGCTATCCGGGACTGAGCCACACCGAGATTTTCAATTCGGTCGAGACTTTCTATCGCAGCTTCTATTTCCGCCCGGGCAAGATCGCCTCGATTGTCGGCGAGATGACGCGCAGTCCCGACATGCTCAGGCGGCGCCTGCGCGAGGGCGCCGAGTTCTTCCGTTTCCTGCGCGAGCGGCACGAGACGGCGCACTGAAATATCTGATCGTCACCGCGGACGATTTCGGCCTCGCCGAGGAGGTCAACGCCGCCGTCGCGCGCGCGCATGCCGAAGGCATCCTCACCGCCGCGAGCCTGATGGTCGGAGCGCCGGCGGCGGCGGGGGCTGTGGAGCTGGCGCGCGGCCTTCCGCGGCTTGCTGTCGGGCTGCACCTGGCGCTGGTTGACATGAGGCCCGTTCTGCCCGCTTCCGCCGTGCCGGACCTCGTCGACGGGAGCGGCCGCTTTCGCGCCAATATGGCGCTCGCCGGCGCGGCGATGGCTTTCCTGCCCCATGTGCGCCGGCAGATGCGGGCGGAAGTCCGCGCCCAGTTCGAGGCGTTCCGCTTGACTGGGCTCAAGCTCGATCACGTCACCGCGCACAAGCATTTTCACCTGCACCCCTCGGTTCTCGCGGCGATATTGGAGCTGGCGAGGGAGTTTGGGGCCCCCGCGGTTCGGGCGCCGCTCGAGCCTCGCGCGGCGCTCGCGCGGATCGAGGCCGCACGCCCTGACCTGGCGGCCACGGCATTGGCCGCTCTGGCGCGCCTTCAGCGCACACGCCTGAGGCGCGCGGGCCTCGCCGCGCCCGACCAGGTTTTCGGGCTCGCCTGGAGCGGCGCCATGACCCGTTCGCGGCTCGCGGGCCTCATCGCGAATTTGCCGGAAGGGCTCACCGAAATTTACACCCATCCCGCGACCTCCTCGGGGTTCGCCGGCGCCGCGCCCGGCTATCTTTATGAGGAGGAACTCGAGGCGCTGATCTCGCCCGATCTTCGTCGCCTCTTCGAAGCGGCCGGGATTGCTTCCGGGGGATTCGCCGACTTCAATCGGCAATGAACAAGGAACAACCGGCGCTCCTATATGATACGGGATTCGGTTGATCCGATCGCCCGGCGTTTCCGACAGC
>DATNBG010000151.1:0-3019 GCA_035572075.1 Roseiarcus sp.
CGAGCGCGCACGGCGTGAATTGTCGATCGCCATGGCCTCGCCGGAACTCGAGGCGCAGTATCTCAGCGGCGGCAATCAGCAGAAAGTCGTGCTGGCGAAGTGGCTTCAGACGCAGCCGTCGGTCATCATTTTCGACGAGCCGACCCGCGGAGTCGATGTCGGCGCCAAGTTCGAGATTTATGAGCTCATGCGCAAGCTTGCCGAGCGCGGCGTCGCGATTCTGATGATTTCGTCGGATCTCATCGAAATCCTCGGCATGAGCGACCGGATCCTGGTGATGCACGAGCGGGAGATTGTCGGCGAACTCACCTCCGATGAGGCCAGCGAGGAACGGATCATCGAACTCGCCACCACAGGCGCCCGGGCGGAGAACGATCCGGCGAGCAACCGGGCATGAGCGCGATATCGTCGCCCGGCGCCGGGCGCGGCCGGCTCGGCGTTCCGCCCGCCCTGCGCCGCCATGGCTCGCTCATCGTCGTCTACGGCCTGATTCTGGCCCTCGCGATTTACGCCTCGCTGTCGTCGCCGAGCTTCCTGACCGAGCGCAACATTTTCAACGTGCTCAGGACCGCCGCATTTCTCGGGACGGTGGCGATCGGACAAACGTTCGTCATCATCAGCGGCGGCATCGACCTCTCGGTCGGCTCGATCATCAAGCTCGCGGCGCTGATCTCGGCCATTGTCATGAACGGCGAGCCGGAAAATATCGGCCTCGCCGTCGCCGCGACCTTGGCGATGGGCGCTCTCATCGGCCTCATCAACGGGCTCTTGATCACGAAGCTGCGAATTCAGCCGTTCATCGTCACGCTTGGCGCCTACAGCATTTTGCGCGGGCTCGCCTATACGGTCGCGACCCGGCCGGTCGGCAGGGCCGCGCCCGGCTTCCTGCGCCTGTACGACCTCAAGATCGGGCCGGCGCCGCTCCTGGCGATCTTTCTCCTGGCTCTCGTTCTTATCGGCACTTTCGTGCTGCGGCGGACGGCGTTCGGCCGCTACATTTACGCCATCGGCGGCGCCGAACAAGTCGCGCGGCTCTCCGGCATTCGAGTCGATCTCATCAAGATCGGCGTCTACGTGCTGTGCGGCGCGCTGGCCGCCCTGACCGGCCTCCTCTACCTCGCCCGCGCCGGCATCGGCGACCCGGTCACCGGCGAAGGCGCGGAGCTTCAGGCGATCACCGCGGTGATTCTCGGGGGGACGAGTCTGTTTGGCGGAGAGGGCGGGCTGATCGGCACGCTTGGCGGCGTGCTGCTCCTGGGCCTGACCAACAACGTCCTGGTCATCCTCAACGTCAGCTCGTGGTATCAGGAATTGATCCAGGGGCTGGTCATCGTCGGCGCGGTCGCGCTCTACAAGCAGAAGCGGCGGTGAACATCGCGCAGGCGGAGTTGGGGCGGCGCCCTCGCTTCATCCGAAAAGTGGTAGGCGGCCGGGCGGTTCCTGTGTAGGATCGCTCATCCGTCCATGAGCAAAACGACGTCTTCGATCGGGAGGAACCATGCAACACAGCCGACAATTTCTCCTCGAATGCTATCGCAACATGGCGACGATTCGGCGCTTCGAGGATCGGGTCCACGACGAATTCTCCGCCGGCAAGATTCCGGGTTTCGTCCACCTGTACGCGGGAGAGGAAGCCTCCGCCGTCGGCGTCTGTTCGCAACTCACCGACCGCGACGTCATCGCTTCGACCCATCGCGGGCACGGCCATTGCATCGCCAAGGGCTGCGACGTCACGGGCATGATGAAGGAGATCTTCGGCCGGCGCGACGGCCTCTGCGGCGGCAAGGGCGGCTCGATGCACATCGCCGATCTCGCCAAGGGCATGCTGGGCG
Source organism: Roseiarcus sp. (assembly GCA_035572075.1). Lineage (GTDB taxonomy): Bacteria > Pseudomonadota > Alphaproteobacteria > Rhizobiales > Beijerinckiaceae > Roseiarcus. The sequence goes on from DATNBG010000151.1 coordinate 1,833, forward strand.
CGAACGGCATCGTCGGCGGCGGCCCGCCGCTCATTTGCGGCGCGGCGCTGACCGCGAAAACGCTCAAGACGGGCGGCGTCGCGGTGGCGTTCGTCGGCGACGGCGGCTCAAATCAGGGCACGACGCTCGAATCCTACAATCTGGCCAGGGTCTGGCAATTGCCGGTGATCTTTGTCGTCGAGGACAACGGTTACGCCGAGGCCACCGCAAGCGCATGGTCGGTCGGCGGCAGCCAGGTCGGCCGCGCGGCGGGCTTCGGCATGCCGGGCCACGAAGTCGATGGATTCGATTTCTTTGCCGTCTATGACGTCGCGCGCGAGGCGATTGAGCGGGCGCGCGAAGGCGGCGGCCCGTCGCTGATTCATGCCAAACTCTATCGCTACTATGGGCATTTCGAGGGCGATGCGATGACCTATCGCCTTCCCGAGGAACTCGCCAAGGTGCGGGAGGAGAAAGACTCGCTCAAGACGTTCCGCAAGCGGGTCACTTCCGCCGGACTGCTCGAGAGCAAGGACCTCGACGCCGTCGACTCGGAGGTCGCCGGGCTCATCGATGAGGCGGCCGCCGCGGCGGAAGCGGCGCCGGCCCCGAAAGAGGCCGATCTCACGACCGACGTCTACCTGAATTACTGAGGGGTCTTTCATGTCGAAGAAATCGTACCGCGAAGCCATCCGGGAGGCGATCGCCGGCGAAATGCGGCGCGATCCGCGGGTGATCGTCATCGGCGAGGACGTCTCCGGAGGCACGGGGGCGCCAGGCGAACAGGACGCTTGGGGCGGCCCGCTCGGGGTCACCAAGGGCCTCTATCCGGAGTTCGGCGCCGAGCGCGTGCTCGATACGCCGATTTCCGAAGGCGCCTTCATCGGGGCCGCGGCGGGCGCGGCGGCGACGGGCCTGAGGCCGGTCGCCGAACTCATGTTCGTCGACTTCATGGGGGTCTGCTTCGACCAGATCTTCAATCAGGCGGCGAAGTTCCGCTACATGTTCGGCGGCAAGGCGGTCACGCCCCTGGTCATCCGCACCATGTATGGCGCGGGCTTCCGCGCGGCCTCGCAACACAGCCAGTGCCTCTATCCCCTGTTCACCCACATCCCCGGCCTCAAGGTCGTGCTGCCGTCGTCCCCCTACGAGGCCAAGGGGCTTTTGATTCAGGCGATCCGGGACGACGATCCGGTGATCTTCTTCGA
>DATNBG010000152.1:0-2710 GCA_035572075.1 Roseiarcus sp.
CTTGATCCTGGCCAACCCTCCTTACGTCGACGAGGCGACGATCGGCGGGTTTCCGCCTGAATTCGCCGCCGAGCCGAAAATCGCGCACGCCGGCGGCGCCGACGGGCTGGAGATTGTGCGCCGCATCCTTGAGCGAGCGCACGCCCATCTTAAGCCCGAGGGCGTGCTCGTGTGCGAGGTCGGCGGCGCGCGAGAGCGGCTCGAGCGGGAATTCCCGCAACTGCCGTTCGTCTGGCTCGACACAGAGGATGCGCCGGGCGAAGTATTCCTTTTGCGCGCCGCCGATTTTGAGGGCGCGAAGCGGATGAAGCGAAGGCGATAGCGGAGAACAGTCGCCTGTCATGCCCGCGAAAGCGGGCATCCAGACAGGCTTTCCAGAGGCTCTGGCTTCCCGGTTCAAGCGGGAATGACAAAACGGCCGCCGCGATTCCATCTGACAGCGCGTCGCTCTAAAATCGCCTCGCGCCGGTCCGGATCGGCGCGACCATTCGGGGAGGACAGAATGATCACCTACATCGCGCTCCTCAACCTGACCGACGCCGGCGTCAAGGCCGCCAGGGACTCGCCCCGCCGGCTCGACGCCGCCAAGAAGCTCCTGGCCGACATGGGCGGCGAGATGAAGCAGTTCTACATGGTGATGGGCGAGGTCGACTTTGTCGCGATCTGCGAGGCGCCGGACGACGCCGTCATGGCCCGCTTCAGCCTGCAGCTCGGCGGGCTCGGCTTCGTGCGCACGAGGACGCTGAAGGCGTTCCCGGAGACCGCCTACCGCGAAATCATCCGCTCGCTGGGTTAAGCGAGGGCGGGGCATCGCTGGCCGGCGCCGCCAGGCCGGCGGGAGGGCGCCGGCCCGTCCGCCCGTCGCCGGCAAGCGGGCCAACCGTCATGCCCCGGACCCGTGGTCTGGATCGTGGTCCGGGGGTTGTCCCGGCCATGACGGGCAGAGCGGGCGCCCGGAATCCGCCCCGGTTACCCTCATTGCGTCATAAGCCATTGTACATATTGACTATTATGCAAAAATGCGAAATTCTCTTTGCGATTTAGCCAATCAATGTTATTGTGATTGGAAATACAGAATCACACGGCTCAGGACCACGAGGCATCGGCATGCCCACGCCTCTTTCCGAGGTGGAGCCGCGATTGGCGGCGGGCAGTCACAGGGGCCAGAGGACGGCGCGAAAACGGCGCGAAATGAAATGGGGTCGAAGTCATTGAAAACAAACGATTCCGCGAAATGACCCATTTCGCGCCCCCAACAATCTCAAGGACTTGCGCCCGCCGTGCGAAACCGTTCATTTCGCTTGCGCGAAATGAATCCCGTTGTTTTTGCTGGGTTTCCGCCTCGTCGCGACCCAAAACGCAGTGGCCGCGAAATCGACGGGCGGCCAAGGACCTCGTCCGAGGAGCCGCGCGGCCGCGTCTCGAAGGACGGTCCAGCCGGCGCCAACGCCGGCGCCCTCCGGATCGTTCCCCGCCGGGCTCGGGACGAGGGCGAGCGTTGCGGCGGCCCGCGCTTTCCTCCCTTGCCGCGAAGCGGCGGAAGAGAGGGCGTGGTGGAGGGGGCGGCGCCTCGGAACCGACTGCGGCTTGGCGGTTACGGAGGATCGAAATTGGCGCCGCAAGCGCTTGAAAAAGCTCGATTCGGACTCGCGAATGGCGCCGGCGGCTCCTTCCCTTCAAGATCGGGCCGCTCATTGACAGGCGCTAGTCTCAAGCGCGTGGGCGGAGCCCGGCGGGCCCCTATTCCGCCGCTTCGCGCATCGCCGCGCGAATCGTGGCGCGCAACTGGTCGATCGGGGTCAGGCGGCCGGCCCGCTCGATGTGCCAGAAGGTCCACCCGTTGCAGGCGGGAAGCCCCTGCGCCAGGGCGCCGATCTTGTGGATCGAACCGATGGCGGGGCCGGCGGCGAGGGTCCCGTCCGCCCGCACCAGCGCGCTGGCGCGGCCCCCGGCGCCGACCAGGCGCTCGCCCGGACGCACGAGCCCCGATTCGACGACGCTCGAAAAGGCCACCCGCGGCTCGCTGCGGCGGGTCGGCGCGGCCTTCACCGCCCCCTCGGGCAATGGCTCGACCGCATCGATGCGCCGGCGCGCGGCCCTGGCGTAGACGGGATCGCGCTCGATGCCGATGAACGACCGGCCAAGGCGCCTCGCGGCGACTCCGGTCGTCCCGGAGCCGAAAAAGGGATCGAGGACCAGGTCGCCTGCGTTCGAGGCCGCCAAGAGCACCCGCATCAGCAGCGCCTCGGGCTTTTGGGTCGGATGGGTCTTCCGCCCCGTCTCGTCCTTCAGCCGCTCCGCCCCGGTGCAGATCGGCAGGAACCAGTCGGAGCGCACCTGCACGTCCTCGTTGCCGGCCTTGAGCGCCTCGTAATTGAACGTATAGCCCTTGGCCTCCGGCCCTCTCGCCGCCCAGATCATCGTCTCGTGGGCGTTGGTGAAACGGCGGCCGCGGAAGTTCGGCATCGGGTTCATCTTGCGCCAGACGATGTCGTTGAGAATCCAGAAGCCGAGGTCCTGCAGGATCGCGCCGACGCGGAAGATGTTGTGGTAGGAGCCGATCACCACGATGGTGGCGGCGGGCTTTATCAGCCGCCGGACGGCGCCGAGCCAGCCGCGGGTGAAGGCGTCGTAAGCGGCGAAATCGGCGAACTTGTCCCAGTCGTCGTCAACGGCGTCGACCAGGCTCTGATCGGGGCGGCTGAGGACG
>DATNBG010000153.1:0-2104 GCA_035572075.1 Roseiarcus sp.
TTATTGGCGTGTATGCGCATTTTATTGGCGTTTGCTTGCACGGAATTCGCGCGCTGGTTGAATCCATTGGGCCAGCGCCGATCGCTTCGCGGCGCCTCATCGACGGCGACGCTTGCGATAGACTCCCCGGGTCCGGGCAACCCACCCCGACCCGCCCCCACAAGAGCTTGCGCCCAGGCGCGCGCAAGCGCGGCCCGCGTGGGAGCGGGGGCGTAAACTCAAGCGTCTTGCTCTACAGCGTGCCGCCTCGAGCGTCCGTCGCGTCCACTTTCGGCCCGCCGTTCGACCCGGTCCGCTCGGCGGGCTCTTTTCCTTCTCGAAGGGGGACGAGCGCATCGAGGAAGGTCCAGACGAGCTGCATGACCGGGTTCCTGGTGACGTCGGGGTGCAAGGGAGCTTCGATCGGCAGTTCATGAGCGGGGTCGCGCTCGATCGCCCTTCGATAAAAGCGCCATGTCGCGTGGCCGAGCACCGGCAGGACGACCGCGAGGCCGAAGAACAGGGGAATCGAGCCGAGAACGAGCGCTGCCGCGACGATCAGGCCCCAGAGCGCGACCGCGACCGGATTGGCGCGTGTGACCTCAAGCGAAGTCTCGAGCGCTGGCACGAGGCCGAGGTCGCGATCGAGCATCAGCGGGAACGAGACGACGCTGATCGCAAGCGCAAGCGCCGCGAAGCAGAAGCCGACCGCAACGCCAACGACGATCAGCGTCCACCCGCGTCCGGTGGCCAGAACGTCGTGAAGGAACGGGATCGCTGCGGCGGGCGGAGCGGGGCCGTAGAGCCAGACATAGATGAGCTCGGCGGCGAACAGCCAGGCGGCGAAGATCGCAAGCAGAAGAAGGCCGAAGCCGAGGATCGAAGCGAGCGCCGGCGAGCGAACGACCGTGAAGGCGTCGCGCCCTCTCACCGCGAGTCCGCGTTCCCGCCGGCGGCTCATCTCATAGAGGCCGATGGCGACGAACGGCCCGATGATCGCAAAGCCGGCGGCGAGCGGAAACGCCAGATGCAACGCGCTTTCGAGCGAAACCATCGCGAACAGCGCCACTCCAGCGACCGCGTAGAACAGTCCGACGAAGACCGGATAGGTGGGCATCGAGAGGAAATCGTCGAGCCCCTCCCTGAGCGCGGTGAAGCAATCGCCCGCGCCGATGCGTCGCACGCGCGGCGTCTGGGCGAAGGCCTTGGGTCCGAAATAGACGTGGAAAGCGGAAGTCATAAGCACATCCTCCTTCGTCTCGTCCGCGTTGGGGTGCGAGATTCGGGCGTTCGCCCAGGAGGACTTTAACGTCGCGAAATCTCGCGCCGGACAACCAAGCCAAATTTACACCCGCCCGGGCCGCCTGTCACCCGGGATCGGCAATGGGAGGTCAGGGCAGAATCCTCAATCGCCAACTACGGACGTTAACGATTGAGGATTGTGCCCGGCAATCGAGGCTTTGAGCGGTTCCCGCTCACCCTGCCGCGGCGCGCACCTTGGCGGGCGCGGGCCTGCGCGAGCCGACCGTCTTGGTCAGGGCAACGATGACCGCGAGCGTCGCCGCGTAGACGACGACCTGCAGCACGGAGGGCTGGTCGGAATAGCCGATCAGCGTGTGCAGCACGCGCCCGATGAGGCTTGTGTCGGAGAGGATCCAGGACGTGTTCCACGCGGTCTGGCTCAGCATCGTCAGGATGCCGGCCTGCTCCAGGAACAGCACCGCCTGCGCCGCGAGGCCCGCGGCGAGCAGGCTGATGAGCGCGGTCGTGACCGCGAACAGGCGCCGCTGAGGGACCGCCGCCAGGCCGAAATAGGTGAGCGCGGTGACGCCGACGCCCGCGGCAAGCCCGAGCAGAGAGCCGATGACGAGTTCGGCCGCCGTCGACCCTCCGGCCGCGACCAGGCCGTACATGAAGAGCGCGACCTCCGAGCCTTCGCGCATCACGGCCACGGCGCAAACCACGCCGAGCGCGACGACCGATTGCGAGCCGGACCGCACCGCTTCGCCGACCCGCTTGACGTCGGCCGCGAGCTCGCGGCCGTGGCTCGCCATCCAGACGTTGTGCCAGGTCAGCATCACGACGGCGATGATGAGGATCGTGGCGTTGAAGACCTCCTGGCCGA
>DATNBG010000154.1:0-5109 GCA_035572075.1 Roseiarcus sp.
TCGACCGATCGTCTCCACAACCAGCATCCCCCACCGCCCCCTTCATGCCAAAGCGGGCAGCCGAACAAATCGAAAATTTGGGGGTCAATCTTGGACGCCGATCCCCCGCCTCATGGGGTCATTTTTCCACGCCGGATCACACAAGGTCTGCCGCTGCGCCGGTTACGTGCATTTCCGTGAACCCGTGGGGACCCCCTTGAATGGCGTTGAACCGGTTTAACACTCTGAAATCGCGCTTCCTAAACCTGGGGTCAGAGGTTCAAGTCCTCTCCGGGACGCCATCAACCCAATAGCGGCCGCCGCTTCCCGTCACGCCTCCAAAGGGGCTTCGATCCGGAACTCGCGGACTGTCTTGGCTGTCACCATCTCGCGCGTGGCGCGATCGAACGCCAGGAAGTGCGGCGAAGCGAGATGGGCGTCGAAAGCAGCCCGGTCCGCATAGACCTCGTAAAGGAGCACGTCCGGCCCTCCCGTTTCGAGGGGCGCGAGCACGTCGAAGCGCAAACACCCGGCTTCCGCTTCGAGCGAGGTCGCGGCATTCATCCGCACGAGCTTGAGAAAGGTCTCGCGCCGCTCAGGGCGGACAGCGAAAGCCACGGTAATCGCGAAGAGCCTTGAAGCATGTTGCGCGGCGGCGCCGGCCAGCGGAAACGCGCTCATCGACGTTTGACCCCCTCGCCGGACAAGTCGCGCCAGGCGTTGAGGCGGTTTTGGGCGAAGAAGCCACAGCCGATCAGGGCGCCGCGCATCACGCCGCCTCAACCGGCGACGATGGGGTTGCGAAGAATTCCAATTCCTTCCGCCTCGATCTCGACCGTGTCGCCAGGTTTCATGAACACCGGCGGCTTTTGAAAGAGCCCGACGCCGGCGGGCGTGCCCGTCGTAACAATGTCGCCGGGCTCGAGCGTCATCACCTGACTGAGAAAGCCGACGAGGCGAGGCAGGGGGAAGAGCCAGTCGGTCGTCGAGCCGTCCTGGAGCGTCCGGCCGTTGAGACGCGTTCGCAGCCGCACTCGCTCGGGGCGGGACAACGCCTCCGCGGTGACGATGCACGGGCCGATCGGGGCGAAGCCGTCGAAATTCTTGCCGAGCGTGATCTGGTTATCCTTGAACTGTACGTCGCGCGCGGAAACGTCGTTCAGCAGCGTGTAGCCGAAGATGGCGGGCATCACGTCCGCCTCCGCGGCGCGGCTGAGCCGCTTGCCGATGACAACCGCGAACTCGACCTCGTAATCGAGCTGCTCAGTCCGTTTCGGATGGACAATCGGCGCGTCCATCCCCACGACAGAGCTTGGCAGCTTGGCGAAAAAGAACGGCTCGGACGGCATCTTGGCGTTCGGATTCTCGATCGCATGACCGCGATAATTGATGCCCGAGCAGAGAACCTTGCCGGGGCGAATGGGCGCGGCGAGCTTCACCCCCTCGAGCTTGCAACGCGGCGCGGCTTTTTCGATCGCGGCCTGCGCGGCGCGAAGGCCCTCGGACCCTGAGCGAACCAGGTCGAACATGGTCGGGGCCACCGCGGCCGCGGTGAGATCGACGAGACCGCCGTCGCGCTCCGCCGCCACCCAGTCGCCGTTCGTGTCGCTGACCGTGTAGAGCTTCATAGAGTCTCCGTGACGAACACCGCCTTGTGATAGACGTCCGCGCTTTCCGCGAGCCGCGCGAAAACCTCGGGCGCCTCGGCAAGCGCAACGCGCGTGGCGATGCGCGGATAGCGAATGGCGCCCGAGGCGATGAGCTGAAGCGCCTCGGGAAAGCAGTCGACCGAGGCGCGCGAGCCGTGCAGGGTGACCTCCTTGCGGGTGATGTCGAGTCCCGGCAGGCTGACCGGCGTGCCCGCCTTGACCAGTCCCACAATGACGATCCGCCCGCCCGCCGCGACGAGATCGACCGTCTGCTCCATGACGGAGCTGGCCCCGGTCGCTTCGATAACGACCGGCATGCCTTCGCCGTTCGTCAGCCGAAGCGTCTCCACGGCGAGGTCGCCCGCCGGCAGCGGCGCCGCGCCCAATTCGCCTGCGATCGCGAGGCGCTCAGGCTTGAGGTCAGTGATGAAGACTTCGGCGCCGCGCGCGCGCGCGACCTCGCCGATCGCGAGCCCGATCGGCCCGGCGCCGAGCACGAGCACCCGGTCTCCCGCTGTGACCTCGCCCCTGCGGCACGCCTGAACGCCGATCGCGACCGGCTCGGCGAAGGAGGCCTCAAAATCGGACATATCGGATGGAATCGGGTGCAAATTGGCGGCGGGCGCGATCACCCTCTCGGCGAACCCGCCGTCGCGATGGACTCCGATGATCGAGAGGTTGGCGCAGCAGTTCCGCTTGCCGATCCGGCAGGGGCAGCAATGGCCGCAACCGATGAAAGGCTCGACAACGACGCGTTCGCCGATCGCAACGCCCTTAACACCCGGGCCGACGGCGCTGATCACGCCGGCGATCTCGTGGCCGCCGACGCGCGGAAAGGTCACATAGGGGTTCTTGCCGAGGTAAATGTGGAGATCGCCGGCGCAAAGGCCGGCAAAGGGTTCGGCCGAGAGCCTCTCGACCTCGAGGATCGGAGGCCCCGAGGCCCTGTCGCCAGGCTGGCGGGAGAAAACGATGTCGCGCCCAACCATGAGGCGAATCAATTCGTCAGTCGAGGTCGCGGCGACCTCGCGCGTGCCCGAAAGGCGCCCGTCCTTCAATACCGAGACGCGGTCGCAGACGGTGAAGATCTCCGCCAGCCGGTGCGAAACATAGACGATCGACACGCCGTTCGCCTTTAGCCGCCGCACCGCCTCGAACAACCGTTCGGACTCGGTCAGCGTCAGCGCCGCGGTCGGTTCGTCGAGAATGAGCAGCCTGAGATCCTGCGAGAGCGCCTTGGCGATCTCGACGACCTGGGCTTGCGCCGAGGACAGCGTCGCCACCTTGGCCTTCGGATCGATGTCAACCCCAAGCTGTTCGAGGAGGGCGCGCGACCGTGCGACCATCGCCTCGACGTCGACCCGCCCGAGCGAGCGGGTCGGCTGGCGTCCGGCGAAGATGTTGTCGGCGATCGAGAGCGTGCGAACGAGGCTGCCCTCCTGATGAACGATCCCGACCCCGAGCCGGCCAGCCTCGACTTCATCGATGTCGCCGAGCGGAACCCCGTCGAGTGTCACCGATCCTTCATCGCGCGCGTAGACGCCGGCAATGATCTTGCCGAGCGTCGATTTGCCGGCGCCGTTCTCACCGAGAAGCGCGTGAACCTCGCCTGGCATCACGTCGAGCGACACCCGCTCGAGCGCCTTCACTCCCGGAAAGACCTTGGAGATGTCACGCAGTTCGAGCCGCGGCGCCATCGCTCAGGCCCTGACGGCGAGATACTTGGCTTGCAGCGCGCCGATCATCGCAACCATCGTCTCGTTGACGGGGGTTGGTATGCCGGCGCTCTTGCCGGCCCGGACGATCGCCCCGTTGATCACCTCAATCTCGGTGCGCCGCGAGGCCTCGACATCCTGAAGCATCGAGGGCTTCGCACCCACGGCGCGCCTGAGCAGGCTCACGATCGCCTCCCAACGCTCGTCGTAGTCAAGGGCCATCCCTTGCGCTTTGGCGACCGCCACGACCTCGCGCAAAATCGCCGCCATCACCTCTTTCGCGCCATCGTAAGATTCGAGTTCATGAGCGAAAAACCGCAACAGCGCCGCGGTCGGGAGCGTACAGGCGTTGAGCGCCAGTTTCTTCCAGACCTCATCGAGAATCTTGGGCGTAACCGTCGTTTCGAAGCCGGCCGCGCGAAGCGACGCGGCGACGCGCTGCAATCGAGCGGTGTCCCGTCCGTCGAGCTCGCCCACATAGGTCAGGCCGACGCCGGGATGTTTGACCCGTCCGGGGCCAAGAAGAGTGCCGCTATGATAGGTCAGCCCGACCAGAACCCGGTCCCGCCCGACGATGCCGCCGATCCGGTCGGCGTTGCCCCAGCCGTTCTGCAGAGTCAGGACCGCGGTCTCGGGACCAAGCATCGGCTTGGCGGCCTCGATCGCCGCCTCGGTGTGGTAGCACTTCACGAAATTGATGATGAGGTCGACCTGGCCGACCGACTTCGGATCGTCGCTCGCGCGGACGCGAACGTGCGATTGGCCGCCGTCCTTCTCGTCGATCGAAAGGCCGGCCTCATTGATGGCCCGCACCGCGTCTTTCGCAACGTCGACGAGAACGACCTCGCTCCCCGAGCGCTTGAGCCAGCCGCCGAAGATTCCGCCCATTGCGCCTGCGCCGCCCAGAACCGCGATCCGCATCCGACCAAGCGCCTCCTCGCCCACAAGGCTCAAGAATTTTCGCCGGCCGCGAGCTCAGCTTGACCGGCTTGATTAGCCTCTCTTTCTCCGTCATACTGTCCTGCTGTGATTCTATTGTCAAGTAGAATGGCATGATAGGTCCAATGCTGGAAGCAGTCACGATCGAGCGCAAGAAACTGTTTCAGCAGGTGGCCGCGCACCTCGAGGAGCTGATCCTCGAAGGCCGGCTGAAGCCGGGCGACCAACTGCCGCCGGAGCGCGACCTGCAAAACAGGTTTGGCGTTGGCCGCCCCGCCATTCGCGAGGCTTTGATCAGCCTGCAGCGGTCGGGGCTGATCGAAATTTCGAACGGCGCCCGGGCCCGCGTCGCCATGCCGACCGCGCATGCCGTCGTTTCCGGCATGAGGTCGGCGGTTCGGCAGATGATGTCGACCGCCGAGGGGCAACGGCATTTTCAAGGTGTCCGGTTCTTCTTCGAGACGGGTCTCGCGCGGCACGCCGCCCGCGAGGCGACGGCGGCGCAGATCGAGCAGCTCGCGAACAGACTCGCCGCCAATCGCGACGCAATCGGCGACCGCGAGCGGTTCATCGACACCGACGTCGCCTTCCATTTCGTTCTGGCCGAGATCACCGGCAATCCGGTGTTCGCCGCCCTGCATGACGCGATGTCGGGATGGCTGAAGGAGCAGCGCGTCGTCACGCTCGACGCCCCCCGCCAGGAAAAGATCGCCTACCGGGCCCATGTCGCGATTTACGAGGCGATCGCGGCGCGCGATCCGGACCGCGCCGAATCCGCCATGGCGGAACACATGCGCCAGCTTGAGAAAACCTTCTGGCGCCAGCGA
>DATNBG010000155.1:0-6255 GCA_035572075.1 Roseiarcus sp.
ACTTCCGAGGATTCCTTGATCTTCTTCGAGCGCTTGGCGATGTCCTTGACCGCTTCCGCGACCGCCAGATCGACGCCGCGCTTGAGGTCCATCGGGTTCATGCCGGCCGCGACCAGCTTCGCGCCCTCGCGCACGATCGCCTGGGCGAGAACGGTCGCCGTCGTCGTGCCGTCGCCGGCGGTGTCATTGGTCTTCGAGGCGACCTCGCGCACCATCTGCGCGCCCATGTTCTCGAACTTGTCCTCGAGCTCGATCTCCTTGGCGACCGTCACCCCGTCCTTGGTGATGCGGGGCGCGCCGAACGACTTGTCGAGCACGACGTTGCGGCCCTTCGGGCCCAGCGTCACCCTGACGGCGTTGGCGAGAATGTCGACGCCGCGCAGCATCTTCTCGCGCGCGTCGGAGGAAAACCTTACGTCTTTGGCTGCCATTTGCTTTCAGTCCTTAAGGATAGGTTGGATGATGTTGGTTTCAGGCGGCTTTCTTGGAGGCGGCGTGGCCTTCGATGACGCCCATGACGTCGGATTCCTTCATGATCAGGAGCTCCTCGCCGTCGATCTTGACCTCGGTGCCGCTCCACTTGCCGAACAGGATCCGGTCGCCGGCCTTGACGTCGAGGGGAACGAGTTTGCCGTTTTCGTCGCGGGCGCCCGGCCCGGCGGCGATGATTTCGCCCTCTTGCGGCTTCTCCTTGGCGGTGTCCGGAATGATGATGCCGCCCTTCGTCTTTTCCTCGCTTTCGATGCGACGGACGACGACGCGGTCATGCAGGGGACGGAATTTCATGAATGTTTCCTCTTTCGAAATTGCCCGCAATCGGGCGCGATCGGATGTTAGCACTCGTTTCCCTGGAGTGCTAGCGGCGCTGAAATAGGAAAGCCGCGCAACCGCGTCAAGAGCCGGAGACAGCCAAAAGGCCGGAAAAATCCGCGCAAGCGGAACGTGCGTCCGCTCCGCGTATTGATGGCGAGGACTCGACGGCGCGCCGCGCCGTCAGAAAGGAGATCGTCATGACGAGGCTTCTTCGACTTTCCGCCGCGCTTGCGGCTCTTGCTTTGCTCGGACCGGCATGGCCGGGAAGCGCCGCGGTCGCGAAACCCGAGGTCCGGGTTCATGGACACGCGGCGGGACATGCGGCGCGGGCGGTTCGCGTTTCTGCGCCGCACGCAGCGCATGCCTTCCACGGAGCCGCCCGCGAGGGCCGCGTGGGCGCTCGCTCCGTTTCGCGCGGCGTTCACGGCGTCCGTCACTACGCTCACGGCTATCGTCACTACGCCCACGGCTATAGCCGCGACTTCCGAGGATATGGCCATCGCTATGGCTACGCCGGCGGTGGATATGGCTATCGCTATGGCGGGGTCGCCGTGAGCGGCGGCTACTCCTATCCCTACTATAGCGAAGGTTACAGTTACGGCTATCCGCGCTACCGCCACCACAGCTGCCGATGGTATTATTACCATGAGCCGTACAATATACCTTACCGATGCCGGGCGTACGGGTCCTCGTACGGTTATTCCTACGGCTATGCCGTCCCGTCTTACAGCTACACGTACGGATCAGTTTATGATGGCGGCTATCGGCACGGCTACCGCCACTACGGCCACTACGCTATGCACGCCGGACCGCGTGGCCCGGCGCATATGGGGCGCCGCGGCGTCGCAGTCCACCGTGCGCCGCACTTTGCCGCGCATGGCGGAGGACCGCGTCTGGCCGCGCACCCCGGACCGCGGCCGTCCGTCCGCGGCGTCCATATCCGCGGACATGCCCCGTAATCGGCCGCTTATCGCGGCCTCGATCTTGCGGCTTCGGGCGGCCCTTCATGGCCGCCCGATTTCGTTTGGCGAAATCGCTTCGCCGAGCGCGCCGGCTTTGGCCCGCTGGGGTTCCACGGGAACGGCGCGGCCGGCTTGAACGTTTTTGTCAACACGAGACGGCGCGCCGCGCCGCCCAATCAGAAGAAAGGGAGGTCGTCATGACCCACTCCATTCCTCGAGCTTCGGCCATCGCGCTCGGCGTGGCCGCTCTTGTTTCGTTATCGTCGCTTTCCGCGCGCGCGGACGACACGGCCGCGCCGGGCGCGGCGACGCCCTCGCTCGCCGAGCCGGCGCCCACGCCAAGCTGGGCGGAATCCGGACCTTCCGGGCCGACGGCAGCTCAGCACCCCATGGCGCGCCGCCATGTCCGCCATTACCCGCGCCATTACGCGCGCCGCTACTACAGCGGCAATCCCGTGGCGGCCGCCGCGACAGGCGTGGTCGGCGGCGTCGCCGATCTGGGCTCGATCGCCGCCTATCCGTTCTATTGCTTCCCGAACTACGATTCCTGCTCCGTCCGCGTGCCCTATCGGTTCTGAGACGCGCGCCTTATGCCGCTGTGACGAGCGGCGGGCTTCGGGCGGCGCCGGCCTGGTCGCCGCCCTCGCGCCTCGCCTTGCCGCCGCGCTCCAAAAGGCCGGAGGGCGAGAGGCCAGGAGCGCGCAAAATCAATAGATTAATAGACTGAGATAAGATATTGGCAAAGCACGCTCTTTGGGCGCCCACCTAGCGGCTCTAGCGAACAAAGTCCTTGACAAATTGGAAAGGCGTCGGCATTATTTCCGATATCTAGAAGAACGCCGATGGGCGAAGGCGCGCCCGGGGAGGGGGAGTTGCGCGGCGAAACGGGGAGCAGAGCCAAGTCATTGAAAACAAACATCCCGCGAAAACGGCGAAATGAAAACGGAGCTAAGCCTTTGAAAACAAACAATCCCGCGAAATGCCTGATTCGGCGCTCATAACGATTCCAATGGCTTAGGACATGCCGTGCGAAACGCTCCGTTTCGCCTCGCGAAATGAAGGGTTCGTTTTTGCCCCGTTTTTCAGCCTCGTCGAGGTGCGAAGCGAAACGGCCCCGCCCGTCTCGCCTTGCCAAAGACGGTCGGGGAGAAGATCGGAAATGGCGCCGCAAGCGTTTGAAAAGGCTCGATTCGGACTCGCCAATGGCGCCCCTCTCCCACGGGCGCCCGGATACCGAGCGAGCCGAGGAACAGGCGAATCGGGGCACATGTCCCCGGAACCGCCCGGCGCCGGACGCGCGCCTTCAGGCCGCCTTCAGCAGGCGTTCGACTTCGTTGACCAGTTCGCGCAGATGAAACGGCTTCGAGAGGATGCGGGCGTCCTTCGGGGCGGCGTTGTCGGGGTTGAGCGCGACCGCGGCGAAGCCGGTGATGAACATGACCTTGATCTCCGGGTCGAGTTCGGTCGCGCGCCGGGCGAGCTCGATGCCGTCCATCTCCGGCATGACGATATCGGTCAGAAGGAGCTCGAACGGCTCCTCGCGCAGCCGGTTGTAGGCGGACAGGCCATTGTCGAACGAGGTCACGGCGTAGCCCGCGTTCTGCAGCGCCTTGACGAGGAAGCGGCGCATGTCGTTGTCGTCCTCGGCAAGCAGGATCCTGGCGGAAATCTCGACCGGCGTCTGCATCGCTTTCCCCTTGGCCAGGCTTGCAAGTTGGGGCGCCCCGGTAAAGATTTATTGAACCGGGCCGCAAGGCTCGCATCGCGCCGGGTTAAGGCGCTATGATATCGGCGGGCGCGAGGCAAGCGCCGGTCGGAGGGCCGATGGAACAGGTCGATCGGACGGCGGTCCAGGATTTCGATCGTGCGTTCGAGACGATCGAGCCGGCGCGGCTGGCTTCGCCTCTGGTTTTCAGTTCGCCCCATTCCGGCTCGACCTATCCGGCGCGCTTTCTCGCCGCCTCCCGCCTCGATCCGCTGACCTTGCGGCGCTCGGAGGATGCCTTCGTCGACGAATTGTTCCTGCCCTGCGTCGGGCTCGGCGCGCCGCTCCTGCGCGCGCTCTTTCCGCGCGCCTATCTCGACGTCAATCGGGAGCCCTATGAGCTCGATCCGCAGATTTTCGCCGGCCGGCTCCCCGACTTCGCCAACACGCGCTCGCTGAGGGTCGCGGTCGGCCTGGGCACGATCCCGAGGGTCGTCGGCGACGCCCAGCCGATCTACAAAAAGCCCATTCCCGTCGCCGACGGCCTCAGCCGGATCGAGACGCTGTACCAGCCCTACCATGCGCGGCTCAAGGCCCTGATCGAGCGCGCGCGCGGGTGGTTCGGGGTCGCGGTCCTGCTCGATTGCCACTCCATGCCCTCGAACGCCGCCGATGTCAGCGGCCTCGACATCGTGCTCGGCGACCGCTATGGCGCGAGCGCCGCGCCCGCCGTGGTCGACGTTCTCGAATCGAGCCTCGGACGCGCGGGCTACCGGGTCCGCCGCAACAAGCCGTTCGCCGGCGGATTCATCACCGAGCACTACGGCGCGCCGGCCGACGGCGTCCATGCGGTTCAAATCGAGATCGCCCGGGCGCTCTATCTCGACGAGCGCAGGATTGTCCGGACCGAGCGGTGGCCGGCGCTCCGGGATGATCTGTTCGCGGCGGCGAAGGCGCTGGCGCTCGAATTCGGCGCCGATCCGGAAGCAGGCCGGCTGGCGGCGGAATGAGGGAAGCCGGAAAGGCGATGCTGGAAAGGGTCTGGCGCGGGCCGATCCCGCGCTGCAGCGCAAGTTCAGGTGCGGCGCACAAACGGCGACGCGCGGCGAACCGGCAAAAAAGGAGGCCGCCATGTCGCCACGGCGGCCTTGAGTCTAGGGAGGAAACGCCCAAGGAGGGCATATGCGGCAGGTCATGCCGCACCGCAACAATATCGGTGCGGACCGTCTCAGTTGCAAGAGTTTTCTTCACTGAATGGGCGGCTACCCACTGAATTCAGGGGACTGTTGCATTCCGGTCCGAACCACGACGCTTGCTGCCAAGGAAGAATCTTTGTGAAATATCAATGTTCTAGAACGATATAGCGCGGACCTGCGGTTTCATAGCCATCACAATCGTCGATAGCAGATATGCGCAATGAGCATGGGTTTTCACGCGTTTGTGAGGATTTTGCATGACCGCGGTCGACTTTTCCGCCTTCGTCGAGCAGCTCGCGCAGGTGTCGGGCGAGGTGATTCTCCCATTTTTTCGCACAGCGATTCGCGCCGAGGACAAGTCGGGGGGCGGCGTGTTCGATCCCGTCACCGAGGCCGACCGGGGCGCCGAGGCGGCGATGCGGCGCCTGATCGGCCAGACCTTTCCCGCCCACGGGGTGATCGGCGAGGAATATGGGCGCGACCGTCCCGAGGCGGAATATGTCTGGGTGCTCGATCCGATCGACGGGACCAAGAGCTTCGTCTCCGGCCTGCCGACCTGGGGCACCCTGATCGGGCTTATGCGTCACGGAAAGCCGGTCTATGGCATGATGGCGCAACCGTTCACCCGCGAGCGGTTCTCCGGCGACGGCCAAGGCGCGAGGCTGCGCGCGCTCGGCCCCTCGCACGGCGACAAGCCGCCCTCGGAATGGGCGACGCGCAGCCTGCACACGCGCGCTTGCGCCTCCCTCGCCGAGGCGACGCTTTCGACCACCAGCCCGCTTCTGATTGGCGAGGCCGACCGGGCGGCCTATGCGCGGGTCGAAGGCAAGGCCCGCCTCGCGCGCTACGGCGGCGACTGCTACGCCTATTGCGCGCTCGCCGCCGGCTTCATCGACCTCGTGATCGAGACCAATCTCAAGCCCCACGACATCGTCGCGCTCGCCCCGATCATCGAAGGCGCGGGCGGGGTGGTGACGACCTGGGACGGCGACGACGCAGCGAGGGGCGGTCGGATCCTCGCCGCCGGCGACCGGCGGGTCCATGACGAGGCCCGCCGCCTCCTGCTCGGGGGGTAGCCCGCCGACAACCCAAGGAATACAACCAAACCGCGAACTCCATTCAAATAAAAGCCAGCAAAATGAGCATAAACGCCAGTAAATTTGCTGGCGTTTACTAGCGTTTATTTTGCCGAATCGGGACTTTTGAATAGGTTACGGGCGAAAAAATAAAAAAATCTCCCGCCTCCTCGATTCGCGCGCCAGGTTGTGCGCGAGACGTCCCAGCCGCCAATCATTCAGCTTTTTTCCTTGCCGCTGGGCGCGCCCAGCTTCTTCCTACGATTAGAAATCGTAGTCGGTATTTCAGAAGTTGTCAAGTTCTTGCCGACTCTTCCGTCCGCCTTGCCCGGAACATTCGGACGGATATGCGCGATCAGCCGGAACGCGCCGTCGAGCGCGCAAAAAATCAGAATGGACGAAATCATATAGCGGTAGCGCAGGGTCGGTTGCACCACGACATAGGGCAACGAGCAACCAAGGACGGCGACCAGAATGTAAGCGTAAGGGCGCCGCCGAGGCGC
>DATNBG010000156.1:0-10364 GCA_035572075.1 Roseiarcus sp.
GAGGACGCTCTCGCCGCCGCCGACGGTTTCGTGGCTCAGCCCACGCCGTGACATCGGAGGCGTTTGGCGCCATGAGTGCGCGCGGCTTTCCATCGGGCGCCGGCCAATGAGCATCGTCAAATCGCTGCGCGGCCAGCTCGCGCCCATCCACCCCGAAGGCTATGTGTTCGTCCTCGGCTTTGCCGCGGCGGCGTTCATCCTGTGGTGGCTATGGACGCCGCTTGGCTGGCTCGGCCTCATCGCCGCCTTGTGGTGCGCGTATTTCTTTCGCGATCCGGCGCGCGTCACTCCGGTCAGAGCCGACCTTGTCGTCGCGCCCGCCGACGGGGCGATCAGCTTCGCCGGCCTTGCCGCGCCTCCGCCCGAGCTCGGCTTCGGCATGGCGCCGCTGCAGCGGGTGTCGATCTTCATGTCGATCTTCGATTGCCACGTCAATCGCTCGCCCGTGCAAGGCCGCGTCGCGCAGATCGTCTATCACCCAGGCCTCTTCCTCAACGCCGACCTCGACAAGGCGAGCGAGGACAACGAGCGCAACAGCATCGTCATCGATGCGGCGTCCGGACGGTTCGGCGTGGTGCAGATCGCAGGGCTCGTGGCAAGGCGAATCGTGTGCTTCACTCACGAGGGCGCGCTCATTGCGGCGGGCGAGCGCATCGGCCTCATCCGGTTCGGCTCCCGCGTCGACGTCTATCTGCCGGCGGGCGCGCGCATCGTGGTCGGTCTCGGCTCGCGCGCCGTCGCCGGCGAGACAGTGATCGCCCGGATGGCGGCCGAGGTTGAGACGTCGCCCTTTCAGCGGAGCTGAGGCGTGAACGAGGCCGTTCCTCCGCAAGGCGCGCCGGGCGCGGACCCCGCGACGTCGAGACGCCGCGGTTTCCGGGCGGTGCCGCTTAGGCTCCTGATCCCCAACCTGATCACGCTCTTCGCGCTCGGCCTCGGCTTGACCGCGATCCGCCTGGCGATGGAGGGGAAGATCGAATGGGCGGTGAGCGCGGTCGCCGCAGCGGCGGTGCTCGACGGCCTCGATGGACGGATCGCGCGCGCCTTGAAGGGGACCTCGCGCTTCGGCGCCGAGCTCGATTCGCTTGCCGACTTCGTCGACTTCGGCGTCGCGCCGGCGCTCATGCTGTATGTCGCCAACCTGCACGCGGCCAAAAGCTTCGGTTGGGTCGCGGCGCTCCTGTTCGCGATGGCCTGCGCTTTGCGCCTCGCCCGCTTCAACGTGATGATCGACGAAGATCAGCCGGCGTGGCGCAAGACCTTTTTCGTCGGCATGCCGGCGCCGGCGGGCGCGATCGTCGGCCTGTTGCCGATCTACCTTCATTCCGCTTTCGATCTCGGGCCGCCGACCCTGCGATTCGCGGTGGTCGAAAGCCTCTACGTGCTGGCGGTGGCGCTGTTGATGGCGAGTCGCGTGCCGCATTTCTCCGGCAAGGCGATCGGCCGGGTGCCGCGCGAATATGTCTCGGTGGTGCTGGTCGGCGTGGCGGCGGCGCTCCTTATCCTGTTCAACTTTCCCATGCAGGCGCTGGTCGCCGTCACTCTCGCCTATCTGGTCTCGATCCCGTTCGCAGTCAGGCGTTATCGCGCGTTCGAGCGTAGGGCGCCGTAGCGGCCAAATCACGCGTGCCATTCGCTCTTGCGCCGGAACGCTGGTCAGGCATCATGGGTGGGCGTGATGGCCATCGGACTCGCTCGTCGGTATTGTTCGTTCGCTTCCAGGATTCGCGTCCCATGTTGACCCGATCACCTCGCTTCACGCTCCGGCTGGCGGTTCAGGCGGCCATCGCCGCAATCGGTGCGCTCGCTCTCGCGGGCTGCAACAGCAAGAACGCCTATGTGGCGCCGCCGCCGCCCAAGGTGCAGGTCGCCCAGCCGCTCGAGCGGCCAGTGACCGAGTATCTCGAACTCACCGGCAATACGCAGGCGTTCGCCTCCGTCGATCTCGTGGCCCGCGTCCAGGGGTTTCTGACCTCGATCGACTACGTCGACGGCGCGACGGTCAAGAAGGGCGCGCAATTGTTCGGCATCGAGCGCGACATCTATCAGGCCCAGGTTGATCAACAGGAAGCTACGGTCGCCTCCGACGAGGCGACTGAGGAATATAACAAGGCCGAGTACGGACGGCAGGCGGCGCTCGCCCGGCAGGATTTCGCAAGCCAGGCGACGATGCAGGAGTGGAAGTCCAAGGCGGACCAGGCGGCGGCCGAGATCAAGAACGCCCAAGCCGCGCTGTGGCTCGCCAAGATCAACCTGGGCTATACGCAGGTGCTGGCCCCTTTCGACGGCGTGGTCACCAATCACCTCGTCGATGTCGGCGCGCTGGTCGGGGTCTCCGGCCCGACCAAGCTCGCCACAATCATCCAGACCGATCCGCTTTACGTCTACTTCACGCTGAGCGAGCCGCAAATCCTGGAAATTCAGAGAAACCTCGCGAGGTACGGCGTCGCCTTGCGCACCGCGCACCTGTCTGATGTTCCAGTGGAGATCGGGTTGCAGGGCGAGGAGGGCTATCCGCACAAGGGGCATATGGACTACGCCTCGCCCCAGGTCGATTTCGCCACCGGCACGCTGACCGCGCGCGCCGTGTTCGACAACAAGGACGGCGCGCTGCTGCCCGGCCTGTTCGTCAGGGTGCGCACGCCGATCGCCCAGCACGACAAGGCCCTCATGGTCCGCAACGACTCGATCGGAACGAGCCAGGAAGGGAGCTACGTGCTGGTGGTCGGCGCCGACAACGTCGTCGAGAGGAAGGTTGTGACGACCGGGGTGCGCGACGGACAGTTGCGGGTGATCGAGAAGGGCCTGAGCCCGACCGACTGGGTGGTGACCGAGGGCGTTCAGCGCGCCTTTCCGGGCGCGAAGGTCGAGCCTGAGCATAGCCAGCTCGCTTCGGCCGAGCCGGCGCCGCCCCCCGGGAAAGCCGCCCCGGCCAACTCGGATCGCAAATGAACCCGCAAGGCCGGGCGGGAGCGATCTCGCGCTTCTTCATCGCAAGGCCGGTGCTGGCCAATGTGCTGGCGCTCGTCATCGTCCTGATCGGCCTGGTCGCGCTTTTCAACCTGCCGAGCTCCGAATATCCGAACGTCGTCCCGCCGACCGTGCAGGTGACTACGCGCTATCCCGGCGCGAGCGCCATGACTCTCGTCGACACCGTCGCCCTGCCGATCGAGCAGAACGTCAACGGCGTCGAGAACATGATCTACATGCAGTCGACGAGCGCGAGCGACGGCACCTACAGCCTGATCGTCACATTCGCCATCGGGACCAATCCGGACGAGGACGAGATCCTGGTCCAGAACCGCGTCGCCGCTGCGCTTTCGTCACTGCCGCAGGAAGTGCAGCTCCAGGGCGTGACGACCAAGAAGCAGTCGACCTCGATCCTTGAGTTCGTCGCGCTCGTCTCCCCCGACAGCCGCTTCGACAGCCTGTTCCTGTCGAACTATGCGGTCATCAACGTGCAGGACGAACTGCGCCGCCTGCCCGGCGTCGGCGACGTGTCGGTGCTGGGCGCCGGGCAATACGCCATGCGCATCTGGCTCGACCCCAATCTCCTGCAGGCGAGGGGGCTGACGCCCCAGGACGTCATCAAGGTCATTCAGCAGCAGAGCCAGGAAGTGGCGGCCGGCCAGATCGGCGCGCCGCCCGCGCCGAAGGGCCAGGACTTTCAATACACGCTCGACCTCAAGGGCCGGCTCGACGATCCGCGGGAGTTCGAGAACATCATCGTCAAGGTGGATTCGGCGAACGGCGGACAAATCACGAGACTTCGCGATGTGGGGCGCGCCGAGCTCGGCGCCCAGACCTATAGCCAGTCGTTCGATCTCGACGGAAAACCCGCGGCCGGCATCGCCGTCTCGCTCCTGCCCGAGGCGAACGCGATCGCGGTGTCAAACGAAGTCAAGGCGAAAATGGACGAGCTCGCCAAGGCCTTCCCGCAAGGCCTCGACTATGTCGTCCCCTACAACACGACGAAATTCGTCAAGGCGGCGATCGCCGAGGTCTATCGCACCCTGATCGAGGCGGCGATCCTGGTGCTCATCGTCATCCTCCTCTTCCTCCAGGACTGGCGGGCGATGCTGGTGCCCGCGACGACGGTGCCGGTCACGATCATCGGCGCCTTCGCGGCGATGGCGGCGCTCGGCTTCACCATCAATCTTCCGACCCTGTTCGCCATTGTGCTGGCGATCGGCATCGTCGTCGACGACGCGATCGTCATTGTCGAGGGCGTCGCGCGCTATGTCGAACAGGGCCTTCCCGGCCGCGAGGCGGCGGCCCGGGCGATGGACGAACTGACCGGGCCGGTTCTTGGCATCACGCTCGTGCTCATGTCGGTGTTCATTCCGGCCGCCTTCCTGCCGGGGCTGACCGGCCAACTCTACCGGCAATTCGCCCTCGTCATCGCAGCCACGGCCTTCATCAGCGCGGTCAACGCGCTCACCCTCAAGCCGACGCAAAGCGCATTGTGGCTGAGGCCGCCCAAGCCTCCCGAAAGGCGGAACTTCGTCTATCGTGGCTTCAACGCCGTCTACCGCGCGGCGGAGCGCGCCTATTCGGCGCTGATGAGCGCGATGGCCCGTCACAGTCGCGCCATGGTCGTCCTCGCCCTCGCTCTCGCAGGGGTCGCGATCTGGGGGCTCACCCGCGTGCCGACCGCCTTCCTGCCGAACGAGGACCAGGGCTATCTGATCGTCGCGACCCAGCTTCCCGATGGCGCCTCGAAGGAGCGCACGGACAGGGTGCTCGCCGAGATCCAGGGGATCGCCAGCAAGATTCCGGGCGTCGAGCATGTCGTAACAGTGAGCGGCTGGTCCCTCCTCGACAACCGGGCGAGCCTCGCCAACGCCGGCGCCGCCTTCGTCGTGCTCAAGGACTGGGACACGCGGCTCAAGGCGAAAGGGCAGGATCTGCGGTCGATCTATCTTCGCCTGAACGGCGAACTGCAGGCCGTCATGGGCGGCTTCTCGTTCGCCCTGCTGCCGCCTCCCATCCAGGGCATCGGCAACGCCGGCGGCTTCACCATGCAGGTCGAGATGAGAAACGGCAATTTCGACTATGCGCTCCTCCAGACGCTGGCGAACGCCGTCGCCGCCCAGGCCAACGCCCAGTCGTCGCTGCAAAGGGTCGCGACGACCTTCCGCGCCGGCGCGCCGCAGATCTTCGTCGGCATCAACCGGATCAAGGCCGAGACTCTCGGCGTCACGGTCGGACAGGTGTTCGCCGCCCTCTCCGACTATGTCGGCTCGAATTATGTCGGCCAGATCACCAAGTTCGGCCACGTGTTCCAGATTTACGCCCAGGCGGAAGCCAAATTTCGCGCCAATGTCGACGACATCCGCAACCTCAAGGTCAAGGCGGGCGACGGAACCATGACGCCGATCGGCACCGTGGCCGAGGTCCGCGAGGTCCAGGGCCCGGCGCTCATCAGCCTCTACAATCTCTATCCTTCCGCGACCATCGTCGGCGGCCCCGCCACCGGGTTCAGTTCCGGGCAGGCCCTTGACCTCATGGAGCAGATCGGCGCGCATGTGCTGCCGCCCGGGACGGGCTTCGAGTGGACGGCGATGTCCTATCAGGAAAAGCAGGTCGGCTCGCAGACCTACTACGTGTTCGGGCTTGCGCTGCTGCTCGTCTATTTCGTCCTGGCGGGACAATATGAGAGCTGGCTCCTGCCGCTGGCGGTGATTCTCGCAGTGCCGCTGGCCCTGATCGGGACGGTCGGCGCGCTCACCTATTTCGGCGCGACGAGTCAGGCCGCGGCCCAGAGCGGCGTCGCCGCCAACAACCTTTACACGCAGATCGGCCTTATCCTTCTCATCGCGCTCTCGGCCAAGAACGCGATCTTGATCGTGGAATACGCCCGCCAGCGGCGGGACGAGGGCATGGAGATTCTCGATGCGGCGGTGGAGGGGGCGCGCCTGCGCTTCCGGCCGATCCTGATGACGTCCTTCGCCTTTATCCTCGGCGTCCTGCCTCTGGTCCTGGCGACGGGCGCGGGCGCCGGCGCTCGAAGGTCGATCGGCTTTGCGGTGTTCTTCGGCATGATCGCCTCGACTTGTCTTGCGGTCCTGTTCGTGCCGTCGTTCTATGTGGTGATGCAGCGCATCGAGGAGTGGCGGCAGCCGAAGCGGGCGCCCGAGAGCGTCGCGCCCGCCGAGGCGAAGGAGGAGGCCGCGGGCCCGCAGCCGGTCTGACGATGGGCGTTCCGGCGGGCGGCGCTCATACAGTGGACGCGGTCGATATTGCAACCTTCTGGTGGTAGGACAGATCGCGCCCGGCGTGCTAGAGCGCGGCTTGCGAAAAAGTGGAAGCCGGTTTTTCCGCAAGCCGCGCAAAATCGGAACTAAGGAGCCTTATGTCGAAGGAAGAACTGCTCGAATTCCCCGGATTCGTAGTCGAGTTGCTGCCCAACGCGACCTTTCGCGTCAAACTCGAGAACGACCACGAGATCATCGCTCACACCGCCGGCAAGATGCGCAAGAACCGCATCCGCGTGCTCGCCGGGGACAAGGTGCTGGTCGAGATGACGCCTTACGATCTGACCAAGGGGCGGATTACCTACCGTTTCAAATGACTCTGAGCCTTGGGCGGCGCGACGATCGCCCCGCCCTCCACTCGCTCCCATGCCTCGTGCTTGCGTCCGCGTCTCCGCGCCGCCTCGCGCTGCTCGCTCAGATCGGCGTCAAGCCCGAGGCGGTTCTGCCGGCCGAGATCGACGAGACGGCAGGCCGGGCCGAACAGCCGCGCGCCCTCGCCGAACGGCTGGCCGGGGCGAAGGCCCTGGCCTCCGCGGCGATCGCGGGCGGACGGCCGGACTTGAGCCCCTGCCTGACGCTTGGCGCCGATACGGTGGTCGGCGTCGGCCGGCGCATCCTGCCGAAATGCGAGACGGCAGAGGAGGCGGAAGCCTGCCTCGCTCTCCTCTCCGGCCGCGGACATCGCGTCTTCACCGGGCTTGCGCTCATCACGGCGAAGGGCGCTGCGCGGCGCCGGCTGGTCGAGACGCGGCTCAGGTTCAAGCGCCTGTCGCGGAGCGAGGTCGAGGCTTACCTTAGGAGCGGCGAGTGGCGGGGCAAGGCCGGCGGCTACGCGATCCAGGGCCTTGCCGGGGCGTTCGTCGAGCGGTTGGTCGGCTCCTATTCCAATGTCGTCGGCCTGCCGCTCGCCGAAACGGCCGCGCTGCTCGCCGGCGAAGGCTATCATGTCCACCGGCGCTGGGACGAGAGCCCCGTTCGATGACCGCCAACGATAACAGACCGCCCGCCGAACGATCCGCTCCGGTCAAGCGCAAGCGGAAGTGTCCGATCTGCGGCAAGCCGCGCAGCGAACGGTATGACCCGTTCTGCTCGAAGCGCTGCGCCGATGTCGACCTTCACCGCTGGTTGAAAGGGAGCTACGTCATCCCCGGCGGCGCCGCCAATGGAGAACCCGGCGACCCCGGCGAGTAGGCGTCCGTTCCGTCGCGCGACTTTAAGCGCTTCCGCTCCGTCCCGTTCCGTTGGGCTTCGCCGGCCGGGGGCTCGCCTCGATCTCGGCGATGAACTCCCGGATGCGTGGGGCGATCAGCTTGCGGAAACGCGAGCCGTTGAAGACGCCGTAATGGCCGACCCCCTCCGCGAGGTAATAGCGCTTTCTCCCCTCGGGAATATTGATGCAAAGCTCATTGGCGGCGTAGGTCTGGCCGACGCCGGAGATATCATCCTTTTCCCCCTCGACCGTCAGGAGGCCGGCGTTGCGGATCGCGGTCAGATCGACCCGTTTCTCGCGGTGGGTCATCTCGCCCTTCGGCAGGGCGTGGCGCACGAACACCGTCTCGACCGTCTGCATATAATACTCGGCCGCGAGATCCATCACCGCCAGATATTCGTCATAGAACTCGCGATGTTTTTCAGCCGAATCGCCGTCGCCCGCCACGAGGTGCTTGAACATGTCGAGATGAGCGGTCACGTGACGATCGAGGTTCATCGCCATGAATCCGCCGAGCTGAAGAAAGCCCGGGTAAACCTCACGCCCTAAGCCGGGATAGACGAACGGCACGGTGTGCAGGCAGTTGCGGCGGAACCATTCGACGCCGCGCTTCTCGGCGAGCCTGTTGACTTGGGTCGGGCTGCGGCGGGTGTCGACCGGACCGCCCATCAAGGTCATGCTGGCCGGCGCGTTCCGATCGCCTTCAGCCTCCATCAGCGCCGCCGCCGCGATGAGCGGCACCGCTGGCTGGCACACCCCGATGGTATGTACGCCAGGGCCGAGATGAGCGAGGATCTCGCGCAGATAATCGATATAGTCGTCGAGGTCGAAGGACCCGACCGCCAGCGGAACCATACGCGCGTCCGCCCAGTCGGTGATCGCGACGTCGAAATGGGGCAGGAACGCCTCGACCGTGCCGCGAAGCAAGGTTGCGTAATGGCCCGACATCGGGGCGACGATGAGAAGCTTCGGCTGACCGGCTGCGTTGGGGAAGTCCGGCCGGACGAAGCGGATGAGATTGCAGAACGGCCTGCTCCAAACGATGTCCTGCAGCACCGGATAGGCGGCGCCGTCGAGTTGAATTTCGCTGAGCCCGAAAGTCGGCTTGCCATAACGGCGGGTCATGCGCTCGAACAATTCCGCCCCGGCCGAGATGTTCTTGCCGAGCAGCGTATTGGAGAGCGGGTTCCACGGATTCCGGAACATGAAATGCGCCGCGTCGGAAACCGCCCGCGCCGGCGCGAGGGCGGCGTGCGCCATCTCATACAACTGGTAAGGGTAGGTTGAAGACATGAATGCAGACCCAGCCCAGCGCGAAACGAGTCGCCTGACATGTCAGGCTATCGTTCGCTCCGACACATATCAATTGAGTCTTAAGGATTAGATCACAACTCGGGTTGCGGGCCCGGCGCCAGCAAGGCCCCCCGGTGCGACCCCCTGCCCCCGCATTAGGCCCCCTGCTGGCTCTTCAACCGGACGCCCGCGTCCGACAGCATGGTCGCCAGTTCGCCGGACTGGAACATCTCGCGCGCGATGTCGCATCCGCCGACGAACTCCCCCTTGATATAAAGCTGGGGAATGGTCGGCCAGTTGGCGTATTCCTTGATGCCCTGACGAAGGTCGGGATCCTCGAGCACGTTCACGCCGACGACCGGCGCGCCGAGATAGTCCAGGATTTGAATAACTTGCCCGGAAAACCCGCATTGCGGAAATTCCGGCGTCCCCTTCATGAACAGGACAACCGGGTTTTCCGAGATCACCTTCTCGATCCGTTCGCGAGCATTCGTCATGGCGCTGATCCTTATCCGGACGGGGTCAAGGCCCGCCCTTCACGCGAATGATATAGTTGAGAGTCGTGTTCGCCGCCAGCGGACCCATTGATAAAAACCGGACATCAGCCGCCGGTGGCGTTCATGTGGCGCTGGGTGGCGGGCGCGGCCCTTCGGGCGATGACGAAATCGTGACCCCTGGGCTTGCGGGCGATAGCCGCGCGGATGGCCGCCACGAGCGGATCGTCGGACGCCGAGCGGCGCAGCGGCTCGCGCAAATCGGCCGCATCCTCCTGGCCGAGACACATGTAGAGCGTGCCGGTGCAGGTGACGCGCACCCGATTGCAGCTTTCGCAGAAATTATGCGTAAGCGGAGTGATGAACCCGAGGCGCCCCCCGGTTTCCCTGACATCGCAATAGCGCGCCGGGCCGCCGGTCGCGTAGGTCGACGGGACCAGGGTCAGCGAGCTTTCGAGCCGTGCGCGCAATTCGGTCAGAGGCAGGAATTGCTCGGTTCGATCGCGCTCCATCGCCCCCAGCGGCATCACCTCGATAAAGGTCAGGTCGAAACCGCGCCCATGCGCCCATTTCACCAGGCCCAAGGCTTCGTCGTCATTGAAGCCCTTAAGCGCGACCGTATTGATCTTGATCTTCAACCCCGCCTCGGAAGCCGCGTCGATCCCGGCCAGAACGGCGCTGAGATCGCCCCAGCGCGTGACCTGGCGAAACTTCTCCGAATCCAGCGTGTCGAGCGAGACATTGACGCGCCTGACGCCGCAATCGACGAGTTCAGAGGCGAAGCGGGCAAGCTGGGAGCCGTTGGTGGTGACCGTCACTTCATCCAGCGTTCCCGCGGCCAGGTGGCGAGAGAGGCCCCGGAACAGCGACATCACATTGCGCCTGACCAGCGGCTCGCCGCCGGTGATGCGGATTTTTCGGGCGCCCAGGCCGACGAACGTCGAGCACAGCCGGTCGAGCTCCTCGAGCGACAGGATGTCCCGCTTGGGCAGGAAATTCATGTCCTCGGACATGCAATAGACGCACCGATAATCGCAACGATCGGTGACGGAGACGCGCACATAGGCGATCGCGCGCCCGAATGGGTCAACAAGCGGCGGAACGACCGCA
>DATNBG010000157.1:0-2386 GCA_035572075.1 Roseiarcus sp.
CGAGAGCCCGGCCTTCGTCGCCGCGAGCGGCTTGTATTCGCAGCCGATCCAGCCCTTGTAGCCGAGTTCGTCGATCCGGCGGAAGACGAACGGATAGGCGATCTCGCCGGTTCCGGGTTCGTGGCGGCCGGGATTGTCGGCGGCCTGGATGTGCCCGATGCGGTCGAACTCCCGCTCGATCGTGTTGACGAGATCGCCCTCGATCACCTGGGCGTGGTAGATGTCGTATTGCAGCTTGAGGTTCTCCGCCCGGGCCGCCGCGAGAATCGAAAAGCCAAGGCTCGGGCGGTCGACAAAGAACCCGGGAATGTCGCGGCTGTTGACCGGCTCCAGGAGGAGACCGATGTTCGCCGCCTTGAGCTTCTCGGCCGCGTATTGCAGGTTCTCGATCAGGACGCCCTTGGCCTTCTCCGCCGTGACCCCGCCCGGCAAGAGTCCGGCGAGACAATTGAGCTGCGGCGCGCCGAGAGCCTCGGCGTAGTCAATCGCCTCCTCGACGCCGTCGCGGAATTCCGCGACGCGGTCCGGCTGACAGGCGACCCCCCGGTCGCCGCCGGCCCAGTCGCCCGCCGGGAGATTATGGAGAACGAGCTCGAGGCCGTTGTCCTTGAGGGCCACGGCGATGTCGCGCGCCGAGAATTCATATGGAAACATGAATTCGACCGCGCCGAATTGAGCCTCGGCCGCCGCCTTGAAGCGTTCGAGAAATGGCAGCTCGGTGAACAGCATCGACAGATTGGCGGCGAAACGGGGCATGACTTCTCCTACCTGCGGCGGATTTCCACCTGGGCTCACATGAAGGGCGATGGCCTCTTTTCTCGCGTCCGATGGATCAGCGCTTGTCCGCGATCGCCTCCGCCGGCTTCTTCTCCGTGGCGCGCATGTCCTGGCTCTTCCTGATCGACAGATTGGGGTCGAGGCAGAGGATCTCCTCGAACTCGTTCACCCCCTCGATCTCCGTCCCCATGGAAATGTTGGTGACGCGCTCGAGGATGAACTCGAGCACCACGGGAACCTGATGCTCTTCCATGAGCTCGTGGGCGCGGGCGAAGGCGGCCTTGAACTCGTTCGGGCTCTTGACCCGGATCGCCTTGCAGCCGAGCCCCTCGGCGACCGCCACGTGATCCACTCCATAGCCGGGAACCGCGTCGCCCTCGGGCGCGGCGTTGATGTTCTCGAAGGCGAGCGAGACCTCGAAGTCCATCTCGAAGCCGCGCTGCGACTGGCGGATGAGGCCGAGGTAGGAGTTGTTCACCACCACATGCAGATACGGCAGCTTGTGCTGCGCGCCGACGGCGAGCTCCTCGATCATGAACTGAAAGTCGTAATCGCCGGAAAGCGCGACGATCTTGCGTTTGGGGTCGGCCGCGCGCACGCCGAGCGCGGCCGGAAGCGTCCAGCCAAGAGGCCCCGCCTGACCGCAGTTGATCCAGTTGCGCGGCTTATAGACGTGCAGAAACTGAGCCCCGGCGATCTGCGAGAGGCCGATCGTTGTCACATAGCAGGTGTCGCGATCGAGGCACTCGTTCATCTCCTGATAGACGCGCTGGGGTTTCAGCGGGACCTGATCGAAATGCGACCTCCGCAGCATGTTCTTCCTGCGGTGCAGGCACTCGGCCGCCCACTTCGACCGGTCCTTGAGCTTTCCTTCCGCCTTCAGCGCGCGCGCCGCCTCGATGAACAGCTTGAGCGCCGCGCGCGCGTCGGAGACGATGCCGAAATCCGGACCGAACACGCGCCCGATCTGGGTCGGCTCGATGTCGACGTGGATGAATTTGCGGCCCTTGGTGTAGAGGTCGATCGAGCCGGTGTGCCGGTTGGCCCATCGGTTGCCGACGCCGAACACGAAGTCCGATTCGAGGAAAGTCGCGTTGCCGTAGCGATGGCTCGTCTGCAGTCCGACCATTCCCGCCATCAAGTCATGATCGTCGGGGATCGAGCCCCAGCCCATGAGCGTCGGGACTACCGGGACGCCGGTGAGTTCGGCGAATTCGACCAGGAAGGCGCTCGCGTCGGCGCCGATGATGCCGCCGCCCGCCACGATCAGCGGCCGCTCGGAAGCGTTCAACATCTCAAGCGCATGCCGCGCCTGCGCCTTGGTGGCCGCGGGCTTGTAGACCGGCAGGGGCGCGTAGGTCTCGATGTCGTATTCGATCTCGGCAGTCTGGACGTCGATCGGCAAGTCGATCAGCACCGGGCCCGGACGGCCCGACCGCATCACGTGAAACGCCTGCTGAAAGACCATCGGCACGAGCGCCGGCTCGCGCACGGTCACCGCCCATTTCGCCACCGGCTTGGCGATCGACTCAATGTCGATTGCCTGGAAATCCTCCTTGTAGAGCTTCGCCCGCGGCGCCTGTCCGGTGATGCAGAGAATGGGGATCGA
>DATNBG010000158.1:0-3127 GCA_035572075.1 Roseiarcus sp.
CGACCGCGCGGTTGGCGTTGTGCTTCATCCGCACCCCAAGCTCGCGGATCGACTGGGTCGGCTGAATGAAGGTGCGCCCGACATAGTGGTTGCGAATGATCCCGAGTTCGAACGGGAGAGCGCATTCGCGCGCATAGCCGATCGCCGCCGGAACGCCCGAATCGGGCACCGGGACGACCACGTCGGCGTCGGCCGGCGCTTCGCGCGCCAGCTCCGCTCCCATCGCCTTGCGGGCGTCGTAGACGGATCGTCCATGGACGATCGAATCGGGCCTGGCGAAATAGATGTACTCGAAGATGCAGGGCCGGGCCGGCTGCCTCGGCAGCGGGAAGAAGCTTTTTACCCCGCCGCCGTCGATGACCACGACTTCGCCGTTCTCGACGTCGCGAACGAATCTCGCCCCGATGATGTCGAGCGCGCAGGTCTCCGAGCACAGAATCGGGCTGCCCTCGAACTCGCCCAGCACCAGCGGCCGGATGCCGAGGGGATCGCGCGCGCCCATCAGCTTGTTGTTGGTCAGCGCGACCAGCGCGTAGGCGCCCTCGATCTCGGTCAGCGCCTCGACGAACCGATCGACGATTTTCGTCCGGCGCGAGCGCGCCGCGAGCAGGAGCACGACTTCGGTGTCGGTGGTCGACTGGCAGATCGCGCCGCCGCGAATGAGCTCCCGCCTGAGGGTGAGCCCATTGGTCAGATTGCCGTTATGGGCGACCGCGAGGCCCCCGGCCTCGAGTTCGGCGAACAAAGGCTGGACATTGCGCGGCGCGGTCTCGCCGGTGGTGGAATAGCGTACGTGCCCGATCGCCGAGCGCCCCGGCAGCCGGTCGATGGTCGCGGCCTTGGAGAAGTGATCGCCGACAAGCCCCTGGCGGCGCTCCGAATGGAAGCGGGCGCCGTCGAAGGCGACGATCCCGGCGGCCTCCTGGCCGCGATGCTGCAGCGCATGCAGCCCCAGCGCGACGATTGCGGCGGAGTCGGGGTGGTTGAAGACGCCAAAGACGCCGCATTGCTCGCGCGGCCGGTCCTCACCGGGATCGAAGCTCGCCTCGCCCGAGGGATTGGAAGCGAATTCGAGCGCAGTCTCCATCACTGCTTGGGCGCCGGAGCGAATGGAGCGTTCTTGTTGATCAAGGCGTCGAGTTTCTGCCTGTCCGTCGCGGAGCCGCCCGAGGTTGAATCGGTCTTATTCTGCGGCTGAGACGGGATTGCGATCGGCTGATCGTCCTCGGCCTTTGGCCGCGAACCGGCCGCGC
This sequence comes from Roseiarcus sp., assembly GCA_035572075.1. Taxonomy (GTDB): domain Bacteria; phylum Pseudomonadota; class Alphaproteobacteria; order Rhizobiales; family Beijerinckiaceae; genus Roseiarcus. The sequence continues at coordinate 1,254 of DATNBG010000158.1, forward strand.
CGTTCGCCCGCCCCAGCTCCTTCGTCGCCTCGTCGGCGCGCGACTGGATCCAGCCGTCGATGGTCTGGGCGGCGTCGGTGGGCAGCATGGCGACGATTCGAACGGCGGTCTCGGTGAGGACCGGCCGGGTCCTGGCGTTCCTGACCCATTCAGGCTGCTGCTTTTCCGACACCAGCCAGTTGAAGATGGCGAAAGCGACGACCGCAAGGAGAAAACCCCTCGCGACGCCGAACACGAAGCCCAGCGACCGGTCGAGCGGGCCGATCCTGCTGTCGAGAATCGCGTCGGACATCCTGACCGTGAACAGGGAGACGATGATCAGCGTCACGAAAAACACGATCGCCACGGCGGCCCCCTGCGCGATGATGTCCTTGTGGATGTAGGGGGTGAGGTAGGGCATGACGAGAGGGTAGAAGTAATAGGCGGCCAGGGCGGCCGCGATCCACGAGGCGATGGCGAGCACCTCGCGGGTGAAGCCGCGCATCATGGAGAGCAACGCCGATACGAGGACGATGCCGAGAACCGCGAGATCGAGATAGGATGGCATAAGCGAAGTGAGCCTCGTCGCGACGGTCAAACGTCCAAAAATGCGCCCTGGGCGGCCGGCCCGAGCGCCTTATAGCCAAGCCGCCCCGGTTCGTCACCCCACTCGCGCTGGGGCGCCCGCGCGCCCCGCCTTCGCTTCGACCGCGGCTGCGGCGATCAGCGCGATGAGCGCGGCCACATTGTCGATGGGCTCGGCGGCGATGGCGACGGTCTCGCCGCCGGCGCGCGGCGACCGCGGCGCAAAGGCGCGCTGAAATCCGAGCTTGGCGGCCTCTTTCAGCCTTAAAGGGGCATGCGCGACCGCGCGCACCGAGCCCGAGAGCCCGATCTCGCCGAACCAGACGGCGTCGCGCGGCAGGCTCGCCCCGGTGAGCGAGGAAATGAGCGCCGCCGCGGCGGCAAGATCGGCCGCGGGCTCCATGATCCGCAAGCCGCCCGCGACGTTGAGATAGACGTCGTATTGCCCAAGCTTCATGCCCCCATGGGCCTCGAGCACCGCGAGCACCATGGCGAGCCGGCTCGGCTCCCAGCCGACAACGGCGCGGCGGGGCGTGCCGAGCGTCGACGGCGCGACCAGGGCCTGGATTTCGACCAGAAGCGGGCGCGCCCCTTCGACGCCGGCGAACACCGCGGCGCCCGGATGGGCCGCGCCGTCGCGGTCCGCCAGGAACAAAGCGGAAGGGTTCGGCACCTCGGCGAGGCCGCCGCCGGTCATTTCGAACACGCCCACCTCGTCGGTCGCCCCGAACCGGTTCTTGGCCGCCCTCAAAAGACGGAAAGCATGGGCATTGTCGCCCTCGAAGGAGATGACCGCGTCGACCATGTGCTCGACAACGCGCGGGCCGGCGATCTGGCCGTCCTTGGTCACGTGTCCCACCAGCAGTAAGGCCGCGCCGCTCGCCTTGGCGAAACGGATCAGCGCCTGCGCCGAGCCGCGCACCTGGGCGACCGTTCCGGGCGCCGATTCAATCGCATCGCTCCACATGGTCTGGATCGAATCGATGACCACGAACTTGGGCGCGTCCCCCGAGCCCAGCGTCGCCACGATGTCCTCGACGAAGGTCTGCGCCGCGAGTTGCACGGAAGCGCCAGCGAGCCCGAGCCTTGCCGCGCGCAGACGGACCTGGGCGGTCGATTCCTCGCCCGAGACATAGACGACGCGGCCGCCCGACCGCGCGACCGCCGCGCAGGCCTGGATGAGCAGCGTCGACTTGCCGATCCCCGGCTCGCCGCCGATCAGGGTGGCGGAACCCGGCACGAATCCGCCGCCCGCGACCCGATCGAGCTCGGCGATGCCGGTGACGAGACGCGGCTCGCTCTCAGCGGCG
>DATNBG010000159.1:0-10175 GCA_035572075.1 Roseiarcus sp.
GAGAATCCGGGCGCCAGCATCAGGCAGGCGCCGATGCGGCAGAACAGCACGAAGGCGCCGAGCGCCGCTCTCGGCGCCAGCGCCGCCGCGTGCGGCGCAGCCATCGCTCCCGAGACGAGCGCCGTCACCCGATCGCGCCCAACGACTTGACCTCGAAGCCGCGCGCGATCTCGAGCTGCGACAGGACCGCGAGCGTCGGAAACATCCGCTCGATGATCATCCGCACGTAAGCGCGCGTCTCGGCGGCGGTGACGAGGGCGAACAGGCGCCGCTCGTCCATCCGCTTGCGAATCGCCGCCGAAGCCTCCGCCGCGAACTGCTCCATAAGCCTGGGATCGATGTCGAATTCGACCACGTCGCCCTTGGCGTCGCGCTTGAGGGCCTGATGGAAGGCGAGGTCCCAGCGATTCCCCAACCTCAAGACAGACAGCGCGCCGTCGTCGGCGAGATCGCCGCAGATCTGCTGGGAGAGCCGGATGCGCACCTGCTCGACGATCTGCTCGGGCCTGCGCGCGTGCGGCGCGATTTCGGCCACCGCCTCGAGGATCAGATTGAGATTGCGGACGGAGACGCGCTCGGCCAGCAGGAGCTTGAGAGTGGCGAGAAGCGTCGACTGCGAGATCTGCGAGGGGCAGATGTCGTCAAGCAGCCGCTTGTACTCGGGCTCGAGCCGATCGAGCAGCGCGCGCATGTCCTTGTATGACAAGAGCTGCGCGAGGTTGTTGTGGATGACCTCGCTCAAATGGGTAAGCAGCACCGAGACCGGATCGACCGGCTTGAAGCCTTCGCGTCTCGCGTCCTTGACGAGAGCCTCGGGAATCGCGATCGCCCGGATGCCGAAGGCGGGTTCGCGCACCTCGTCGCCGGGCAGATTGGGGCGCGGCCCGTCGCCGATGATGATGAGGTGGTCCCTGACCCGCAATTCCTGGGTCGCGAGCGTCGTGCCGTGGATCTTGATCTGGTAGGTCTTGGGCGCCGCCTTGATGTCGTCGGAGAGGCGGATCTCCGGAACGACGAAGCCGTATTGGCGCGCGAACTTGCGCCGCATCTTGGCGATTCGGGAGCCGATCTCGTCACGGGACGAGAGGAGCGCGGCGTTGAGCTCCTTGCTCAGCACAAGTTCGATCTCGAACGACTTGAGCTGCTCCTTGATCGAGGCGCGCGCCTCGACCTTGGCCCGCTCCTCCTTCGCCGCGGCCTTCGCCGCTTCGGCGGCCCGGTCCTTTTCGATGCGCCGGGGAATGGCGACGCCGACAAAGGCCATCAGCCCGCCGATGAGCGCGAAGGGCAGGAACGGCAGCCCGGGAACGACGCCGAGCACCGCCATCGCGAGCGCGGCGAGAAAGAGGGCGTTCGGATAGCCGCTCAACTGGTCGATGACCGCCTTGTCAGCCGAGCCGCGCGTGCCGCCCTTGGCGACCAGGAGGCCGGCGGCGAGCGAAATGATAAGCGCCGGAATCTGCGTCACCAGGCCGTCGCCGACCGAGAGCTTGGTGAAAACATCGGCTGCGGCGCCGAGCGTGAGCCCATGCCGGGTGACGCCGATGACGATGCCGCCGAAGATGTTGACGGCGAGAATGATGAGGCCGGCGATCGCGTCGCCGCGGACGAATTTCGACGCGCCGTCCATCGAGCCGAAGAAGGCGCTTTCCTCCTCGAGCTCGCGCCGGCGCGCCTGCGCCACCTTCTCGTCGATGAGTCCGGCCGAGAGGTCGGCGTCGATCGCCATCTGCTTGCCGGGAATGGCGTCGAGAGTGAACCGCGCCCCGACCTCGGCGATGCGGGTCGCGCCCTTGGTGATGACCAGGAAGTTGATCGTCACCAGGATGAGAAAGACGATGATGCCGATGACGAAATCGCCGCCCATCACCAGGCGGGCGAATCCGCCGATGATGTAGCCGGCCGAGGTCGGCCCCTGTTCGCCATGCGAGAGGATGAGCCGCGTGGTCGAGATGTTGAGCGCGAGTCTCAGGATCGTCGCCACCAGGAGCACGGTCGGAAAGGCCGAGAACTCGAGCGGCTTATGGATCCACAGCGCCACCATCAGGATGAGCACGGAAAGCGCGATCGACAGCGCGAGGCCGAAGTCGATCATCACCGCCGGAACCGGCAGGAAGAACAGGCAGAGAATGAGGACGATGCCGGCGGCGAAGGCGATGTCCCTGCCGCCGCGGCCCGCCGCCAAAACCGGCGGCGCGGACGGCGCGCTGGCGATCGCCGCCGCCGTCGCTGCTCCCGCCATGACCCGCCCTCGCCGCTTCGCCCACGCCGCCCTCCGCGGCTCGATTGGCAGAGTGGGCGGCGAACCTTGCGCGAGGATCGAATGGCCGGGGCGTCCGGTTCAGCGCCCGAAACGTCGCGCGCGCTGCTGAAACGAGCGGATCGCGCGAAGAAAGTCGACCTTGCGGAAGTCCGGCCAGTTCACGTCCGAGAAATAGAACTCGCTGTGGACGCTCTGCCAGAGCAGGAAGCCCGACAGGCGGACCTCGCCGCTGGTGCGAATGATAAGGTCCGGCTCCGGAAGGCCGGCCGTATACAGATGGCCGTCGACCGCCTCGGGCGTGATCTCCCCGGCGATTGTTTCCAGTGTCGCGCCCATAGCGATCTTCTCGCGGATGAGCGCGCGGATGGCGTCGGCGATCTCCTCACGGCCTCCGTAGGCGATCGCGATCGTGAGCGTCATGCCGTCGTAGCTGGCCGTGATGTCCTGAGCCTCGCGAAGCGCCGCTGCCGTCGAGCCTGGCAGTAGGTCGAGCCGGCCGACGGCTTTGACCCTGACCCTCAGGCGATGGATCGCGGTGTCTTGGGCGAGGGCGCGGATTTTGGTCTCGACGGCGGCAAGGATAGAGCTGACCTCGGCTTGCGGCCTCTTCAGATTGTCGATGGAGCAGACCCACAAGGTCACCGTCGGGATCGCAAGTTCAGAGCACCAGGCGAGCACATCATCGAGCTTTTCGGCGCCGAGATCATAGGCCGCGCGCGCGTCAGCGAGCCCGTGCTGACGCGCGTATCTCCTATTGCCGTCCAGAATGATCCCGACGTGACGCGGCGCCGGGCGCCCTCGGATCTGGCGCCGCAGTCGCCGTTCGTAGAGCGAGTAGAGAACGCGCTTCATCTCGGCAGTCGTCGCCTCGGCGCTGACCAGCGAGAACGCCTCAATCGGCCTCAAGGATTGGCGCGCCTCGCTCACCCCGCCCGTTCGCCGGCAGGGCTGGACTCTAGCGTCCTTTACGCCAACCCCCGAGCGGCGGCAAAAGCAGGCTTGTCAGATTGCGGGGCGCGCACGCTTAATGCCCCATTCGCCCGCTCGAGACTTCGGAGATCGCCGTGAGGTTCCCCGACCCGGAGCATCTCGCCAAATGCGCCGAGCACACGCATACGACTATGTGTGCCAGACCCTCGTCTCGCGCCTTGCCGAGCCGATGCGCGCGAACTGCGTCAACCGGTTCAGCCCTTGCGCGCGAGAGCTCGATCCCGGCTTTTGAAGATGCGATCAGGCTGGTTTCGTCTTCGGACCGATCGGCTCGACAGGTCCCCCCGCGGCCTTCCAGGCGCTGAACCCGCCCGCCAGGTGGCAGATGTTCTCCATGCCCATGTCCTGGACGGTCTTTGTCGCCAGCGCTGAGCGCCAGCCGCCTGCGCAGAAGAACACGAAGCGCTTCGGCTCCTGGAAGATCGGCTTCGCGTAAGGGCTTTCCGGGTCGACCCAGAATTCGAGCATGCCCCGCGGACAGAAAAATGCTCCAGGAACCCCGCCCTCCCGCTCCCTTTCCTTTGTGTCGCGCAGGTCGACGAAAACAGCGTCGCCGCCCGCATGGATCGCGATCGCCTCGGCGGCGTCCACCGCGGCGATCTCAGCCTCGGCTTCTCGCAGGAGCGCCTTGTATCCCTTCTTCACAACGCCGCCTCGGAGGTTCGGACAGCTCTGCGGAACGTAACGCCGCGGACCGTCTCGGCCAGGCTCGCGTCTAGGCGGCGCGCGCCAGCCCGTCAATCCCTTCTTGCCACAGCGGGCGCCGCCGCGATCCGCGCCTATTTGTACCCTTGCTCGATGCGGCCGTAGACCGACTGGGTGAAGATCGAGAATTTCGCGCCGACGAAGGAGGCTGTCAGGCTTGCGGCGACAAAGACCGCGATCATCTTCGGCACGAAGGTCAGCGTCATCTCCTGGATTTGAGTCAGGGCCTGCAGGAGCGCGATCACCACCCCAACCGCCATAGCCGCGCCGACACAGGGCCCTGCGCCGACCACCACCATCCAGATCGCCGACTGGACGAGATCGATCGCGTCGCCTTCGTTCACTGGACGCTCGCGCCGTTGGCGAGAGAGATAGTCGCGCCGTTGGTCAGCGTTGCGACCGCGCCTGTGCTGGTGACGCTGACCGAAGCGACCTGGCCCGAAGCCGAGCCATCGGCGGAAGTGACAGTCCGGCCGATGAGCTGCTCGGCCTGGCTCAGCGAGGTCGCCGTCAACAGCGAGGCCAGGGTCGAGTTGGTCTGCACCGACTGCCCGACCTCGGAAACGGTGGCGAGCTGCGACACCATCTGCGACGGGTCCATCGGCTGGGTCGGGTCCTGGTTCTTCATCTCCGCCATGAGCAGGGTGAGAAAGTCGTTGTAGCCGAGGGTCTGCGTCGCGCTCGCCGCTGACGAGGCGCTCGAAGCCGACACGGCTGGGGACGAAACGGGGGAGGGGGCGGCGACAGTCATGGGCGTTCTCCTTTCAGGCGGCGCTCGGCGCGTCGGCGAGCGGCTCGAGCTCCTTGTCCTCGAGCGCAAAAAGGCCGCGGAGCGCTTTCAGCGCCTCGAAGTTGCGACCGCGGACGAGCGATGCGGCGACGCTCTTAAGCCCTGCGGTCAACTCGGGCGCGCGATAGGCGCCAAGCGCCGATTCGACCAGCGAACGGGCGAGCGGCGCGGCGCTAACGGCGGCCGTCGGGTCCATCAGCATGATTTGCACCGCGAAATAGATCTGGCGGATGAGGGTTGTCGCCGCATCCGCTTGCATCACGTGGTTCTCGAGTAGGAAGGTGACCTCGTTCAAAAGCTCGATCGAGGCCTTCCGGTCGATGCGGATGACCGCGCCATTGATGAACAATCGTTCTCCGGCTCTGAGCGTGATGTTCATGCGGCCTCACTTCAGCCCGTCACGGATCAGCTGATTGATTTCGATCATCGGCGTCAGATCGCTGGTCAGTCCTCCGCGCGCGCGATCGATCTCCTTCATCATCCAGATGCCGATCGAGATGATGCCGGCTCTGAGCTGGGTCGGCAGCTCGTTGTTCGGGTCATTGAGGTCATTGATGAAAATCGTCCACAGGCGGCGGAGATAGAACAGCGCGTCAATGCGCTCGCGCGATTGCGGACCCTTCTCCTGGGCCAGGCGCAGCATCCCGATCACCCGATCCATCGCCGCGCGCTCGCGGGCGCGCATCGTCTGGTGCGAATCTTCGATCACTTCGTTGTAAGCGAATTCGTACATCGCGACCCTTTGCGCGTCAGGGGACCGGCAGGTATTGCGCCAGATTCAACTGGGATAGGCGCGAGGTCAGTTCGTAGGCCATCTGGACCTGATTGGTCAGGCTGGCGATCTGGGCGGCCGTGGCCGTCGTGTTGACGTTGTCGAGGTCGCCGATCTGGCCTTGCAGGATCGTGAGCTGCGAGCTCATCGAATTGTTGGCGCTGGCGACAGCGCTCTGCGTCGAACCCAGCTCCGCCTGAGCGTTGATCATCGAATCGACGCCTTGCGAAACGAGCGAGGAGGCGGCCGTGGCCACGGCCTGCTGCGCGTCGCTGCTGAGCTTTGATCCGCCGAATTCGCTCAGCATCGCGTAAGCCTGGGCCAGCTGTTGAAAGCCTGGTTGATTGGCGTTGGTCGAGGTCGTCACGCTCTCGCCCGGAGCGATCTCCGCGCTCGCGTTCGTGCTCGCGGCGGACGACCAGTCCGCGCTCCACGAGGCGCCCTCAAAGAGCGCCGCGAACGGCCCGGAAAGAAAGCTCTGGATGGCCGAGGCCGAGATGTCGGCCGCCGCCGAGTCGCTCGGCAGCACGCCAAACGCGGTCTGAAAGGCGTCGTCGATTGCGGTCTTGGCGGCGGACGCGGGGCTCGAATAATAGTCCGCCATCGGCGCGACCGCGGAATTGATACCCCCGAACACATATTGATCGCCCGAGGTCGCATTGGTCGAGGCGATGAGCGACTGAAGCGCCGATTGCCCCATGTTCTGAAGCGAAGCGCCGGAATTGGCGCCTTGCGTCCAGGTCGCAAGATCGTTCAGCGTCGTCTGGGCGCTTGACTGGATCGCCTGCAGCGCGCTTTGCGCGGTCGACAGGCTCGTCGAGACGAGGCTGTTGCCGCTGGTCAGCGTCTGCAGCTGACCGACCTGTTCTTTGAGCGAAAGTTCGTAGCCGGACTGGTCGCCGAGCTGCAAGCCGAGGTTGGCGTACTGGCCGGTCGACATCTCGGTCATCGCGCTCGTGAGCTGCGACTGAGCCTGCATGACCGGCCCGACCAGGCTGTTGGCCAGGTAGTGGGTCGAAACGAAGTTCGCGCCCACGGTTGTCATGCCGCCTGCAACAGGCTTGAGAACATGCCGTTGACCGTGGTCAGGAGCTTCGCCGTCGAAGCGTAGGAGTTCTCGAGGTTCAGCATGTTGGTCATCTCGGCGTCGAGATTGACGCCGGTCGCGTTGGACAACGCCGAGGCGGCCTGCGTTGCGAGCGCGCTCTGATACGAAGACGCATCGCTCGCCTGCTGGTTTTCGGCTTGCAGCCAGCTCACGGAGGCGTTGGCGTAGTCGATGAGGCTGGACGATGAGCCGAGGCCGGCCGACGGGTCGAAGCTCTGCGTCGCGCTGATCTGACCAACAAGCTGCTGGATGCGCCCAGTGTAGCTCGCCGCGCCGGCCGTGTTGTAAGTATAGGCCGCATTTCCGGGATCGGAGACGCCGCCGTCGCGTATGAGGGTCGGATCCCCGCCCTGCGACGGGTCGGCGTTCGGATTGACTTCGATCGAGGCGGCGAGACCCGTCGTCGCCGTCATCGAGGGCAGGTTGACCGCTCCAGGCGTGGTGAAGAGGCCCGGCAGCGAGGGCAGCGTGGGGGTCGCCGACTGGTCGCTTTCGGCAAAGGCGTTGATGAGGCCGCCGGCGATCTGGTCGAGCTGGGCCTGATATTCGGGCGCGAGCGTATCCCGGAGCGCGGCATAGCCGGCGAGCGCGCCCGATTGAATGGGCATCGGCGAATCGGCGCCGGTGATCGGCACGCCGCCGACGGTGACCGCCCCGCCATTCGTCCCATCGACCAGCGTCGGCGTCGGAGTGAACGAAACTGTGCGCGGAATATCCTGGAACAAAGTGACGCCGCTGTCGGTATAGATCGACTCCGAACCGTTGGGCGACACAATGGTCGAAACGCCGATCTCATGCGCAAGCTGGGTCACGATCGAGTCGCGCGTGTCCTCGGCGCTGGAGACATTGGCCCCGGTCTGAAGCCCGGTGACCACGGCGTTGTTGGCGGCGGTGAACTGATCGAGCAGCGAATTGACGGTCTTGACCGATGAGGCCATGCCCTGGTCGGCCTGCTCGCGCACCGCCTGGACGGTCGCGCTGCCGCTGTTGAGCGATGAGGCGAGATCGGAGGCGGCGGACACGACCGCGTCGGCGGCGGACGACGCGGTTGGAGAGTCCGCGTAAGTCGTCAGCGCGCTTCCAAGATTGGCGAGCATCGCGGAGGGCGAGGCGCCGTTCTGGCCCGCCCCCGAGGCGGACGACGTCGACGAACTGTCATCGACCGTCTGGGCGAGCGTCGCAAGCCCGCTCGAGATCGCCTGCTGCGTCGCCGCTTGCGAGGTCGAGCTCGAGACCTGCTCCAATAACGCGGCGTTCGCTTCCCGGGCGACCGAGGCGACATCCGCGCCGCCATAGGAATTCGTCACGACATTGGCGATCTCGCGCGAATAGCCAGGCGTGTTGACGTTGGCGATGTTGTTCGAGACGACAGAGGTTTGCGCCGCGTTGGCGGCGAAGGAAGAGCTGATGACGTTGAACGCGGTCGAGAGGCTCATCGAAGGTCCTTGAGGCTCCGGATCTTACGGCTTCAGCCCGTTCAGCACGTCGAGAATGTTGGCGCCCGTCTGAAACACCTTGGAATTGGCCTCGTAAGCGCTCTGCGCCTGGATCATGTCTGTCAGTTCCGTCGCCAGATCGACGGTCGAGCTCTCCAGAGACGACGATTCGATCAAGCCGAAGCCCGCGCCTCCCGCCGTTCCCAGATAGACCGGCCCGGACGCCGCCGTCGGCAGGAAGGCCTGGCCGTTGACCGAGGCGAGATTGTCGGGGCTCACCACATTGGCGAGCGGAATGTCGTATGCGACGCTCGACGCTCCATTCGAGTAGTTGAACATGAGCGAGCCGCTCGTCGAGACGGAGACGCCGCTGATGCCGCTCGGGGCGTTGCCGTTCGCGGTGGCGGCGGTGACGTTGAAGCCGGTGGCGAGCTGCGTCATCGTGCTCAGATCGAGGGTCATCGGCTGCCCGCCCGGCACGGTGAACGAGACCGGCGAGCCGGAGGAGAGCGCGCCGGTCGTCGGATCGAAGGTCAGGGTCTGGGTCGCCAGCGGGCCCGACGAATAGGGAAAGCCGTCGCTGGCGGACGCCTTCGACGCGTCGAACGCGTCGACCTCCCAGGTGTTGGTCCCGGTATTGGCGAAATAGAGATTGATCGTATGCGCCGCGCCGAGATTGTCGTACACGACGAGCGACGTCGCTTCGGTATAGGTCGAGCTCGCCGAATTGACGGATGGCAGATCGGCGGCGGCGACCGGCGTCGCGGTGGACGGCAGATTGGCGGTGAGCGTCGCGCTGGTGGTCGGCGTCGCGATCAGGCCCGCGTTGACGACGTTGACCTTCTCGAGGCCGGTCAGCGAATTCGCCGGGAGCGGGGACGCGCCGTTCTGCACGTTCGCCGCCATCAAGTAGTAGCCAGCGCTGTTGACGAGGTTGCCAGAGGCGTCCGGCGTGAAGGACCCGTTGCGGGTCAGATAGAGGGCGCCGCTCGAGTCGGACACGACGAAGAACCCGCCGCCCTGGACCGCGAGATTGGTCGTCGTGGAAGTCGAGACGACATTGCCCTGCAGCGCGTTGCGCGACACCTGGCGCGTGGCCACGCCGCCGAAGTCGGCGTCGCCGTTCGCGACCTGATCGACGAGGCTCGAGAAGTCGGTGTCGACGTTCTTGTAGCCGGTGGTGTTGGAGTTGGCGACGTTTTGGGAAATCGACGACAGCCAGTTCGAATTGGCCTGCATGCCCGAAACGCTAGTGTTCAGAATACTCATGCGGACTCCTCGGCGGCGGATAGTCCCATTTGAGCCGCGCGGCCTTGCGCCAGGCTGGCGCCGGGTTGATCAGCTTGCCGAACGCACCAGGCTTCCGATCAGGAGGTTCCAGCCGTCGATCAACACGAAGAACAGGATCTTGACCGGCAGCGAGATGACCGAAGGCGGCAGCATCATCATCCCCATCGACATGGTCAGCGTCGCAACGATCATGTCGATGACCAGGAACGGCAACACGATCAGGAATCCGATCTCGAAGCCGCGGCGGAGCTCGGAGATCATGAAGGCGGGGATCAGCAGCCTCAAATCCACTTTCGAGCGATTGGCGACGTCGAAGCGCCCCTTGGACAGGCTCTCGAACAGCGCCATGTCCTTTTCCCGCACCTGGCCGAGCATGAATTCCCGGAACGGCTCGACGACCGCGTCAAGCGCCTGCTGCTGAGTGATCTTGTTGTCCATCAGCGGCTCGAGGCCGTTCTGCCAGGCGCGATCGAAGGTCGGCGCCATGACGAAGAAGGTCATGAACAGCGACAGGCTGATCAGGACGAGATTGGCTGGCGCGCTCTGCAAGCCGAGGCCGGAGCGCAGAAACGAAAGCGCGACAATGAAGCGCGTGAAGCTCGTGACCATGATGAGGAGGCCGGGCGCGACCGAAAGCACGGTCAGAATCGCGACCAGCTCGATGATGCGGCCGCTGGCCGTCGCGCCGCCGGCGGGAATGAGGGCGTTGAGATCGACCGCTTGAGCGCAGGCCGGAGAGCTTGCCGCGACCAGCGCGAGGCCTGTCCAGATCGTTCGTCTCATTGCACCACCAAGGTTCGGATCACGAACGCGCGAACTTT
>DATNBG010000160.1:0-9481 GCA_035572075.1 Roseiarcus sp.
TGATGAGCGTGCGCCGCCGCGGGCCAAAGACGGCCATCCCCAGGCTCTTGCCTGACGCGTCGAGCGCGAGGCCGCCTTCGCTTGAGCGAGCAAGCGCCGCGTCAAGCTCGATCCGCGCGTCGATGACGCCGCCGCGCAGGCTGCGCCACTCGGGACCCACGAACGACACGACGCCAAGCGCCGCGCTCGCCAAGCCCTCGCGCGCCCCGGCGACGAGGGCAATCGCCCCGGCCGCCGGCGCACCGGCCGCGGGAGGCGCCTTCTTGAGATCGGTCCGCTCGATCCTGAGGAGGGCGACGTCGGTCGACGAATCCCGGCCGGCGAGGCGGGCCGGGCTCGAGGCGCCGCCATGGGCGACGATCGAGATTTCGCCGTCGTCGGGAAGCGCATTCTCGGCGGCGACGATGAGCCCCGGCCGCCAGGAAAAGCCGGTCGAGCGCGCCCGCGCGGACTGGATGGAGACGAGGCTCGGCGCGACGCCGGCGACAAGACCGGCGAGCTCCGTCGACAGGCTAGTCAAAAGGGAAGCAGCGGATGGGTCGGACATGGGAAACTCCTTCGCCGCCTAACATGGGCCCAGGTAGGGGAACCGCCCACCTCGCCAGATGGGCAGGCCGGACCGCATCGTTGCAAGCGCAGCCTCGCGCTTTGCGGCGAAAGCCGGAGCCGCCTATATCAGCGGCCGGGGCAAAAGGTCGGAGGTTCGGTTTGGTTCGCTTGGGCCTGGTTTTCGCCCTCCTCGTATCGGGGGCCGCGCTCGCCGAGACGGCGCCGAGAGTAACGCCGCAAAGCCCGGCGCAGGTTCATCTTTCCTTCGCCCCCGTCGTGAAGAAAGTCGCCCCCGCGGTGGTCAACGTCTACGCGTCGCGAGTGGAGACGGCGCCGCGCAATCCGCTGTTCGACGATCCGATCTTCCGCCGGTTCTTCGGCGGCGGCGGGGACGAGTCCAGGGTGTCGAAAGCGCTAGGGTCAGGGGTGATCGTCGACCCCTCGGGTCTGGTCGTCACCAACTATCACGTGATCGAAGGCATGACCGAGGTGAAGGTCGCGTTGTCCGACAAACGCGAATTCGAGGCTCAGATCGTGCTGCGCGATCCGCGCACTGACCTCGCGGTTTTGCGCATCAAGGGGGGCGGCGGTTTTCCGTTCATGGAGATGGGCGATTCCGACGCGCTCGAGGTCGGCGATTTCGTGATTGCGGTCGGCGATCCGTTCGGCGTCGGCCAAACGGTGACGCAGGGCATCGTGTCCGCGCTCGCCCGCACCCAGGTCGGAGCGAGCGACTACGGCTTCTTCATCCAGACCGACGCGGCCATCAATCCCGGCAATTCGGGCGGGGCGCTTGCCGATCTCGACGGCAAGCTGGTCGGGATCAATTCGATGATCTATTCCCGATCGGGCGGCAGCATGGGGCTCGGCTTCGCGATTCCGGTCAATATGGTCAAGGGGGTGGTCGAGGCCGCCCTGCACGGCGGTAAGACGGTCAAGCGGCCGTGGCTCGGCGCGACGCTGCAGAATGTTTCGAAGGACATCGCCGACAATCTCGGGCTCAAGCGCCCGGCCGGCGCGCTCGTGGTCGATGTCGTCGCTCAAGGGCCCGCGGCGACCGCAGGCTTGAAACGCGGCGACGTCATCGCCGCAATCGACGGCCAGTCCGTTGACGACGCCGAGAGTGTCGGCTTCCGGCTCGGGGTCAAACCGCTCGGCGGAGTCGCTGCTCTCAAGGTCCTTCGCGACGGGAAGACACTCGATTTGTCGCTGAAGCTCGAGTCCGCTCCGGAAATCCCGCCGCGCGATACGCTCACCATACACGGCGGATCTCCCTTCGCGGGCGCCGAGGTGATGAACCTGTCGCCGGCGGTCGAAGAGGAACTGTCGCTCAAGAGCGCGACCCATGGCGTCGTCGTCGCAGCCGTCGCCGACGGCTCCGCCGCCGCCCAGGTCGGCGTCCAGAAGGGCGACATCGTCGTCGCGGTGAACGGGCAGCGCATCGGGACGACGCGCGAACTGGAAAAGGCCTGCGCTGAGCGGGCGCAATGGTGGGATTTGACCATTCAGCGCGGCGGGCAGACGATCCGCACCCAGCTTGGCGGCTGATTCGGCTCGCCTCGACCCTACGCCGCCTCGCGGGCCGGGCGCCGGATTTTGGCGCGCGACAGACGGCCCCTGATCGATTGCCAAAGCGCGCGCGTCTCCTGGGCGGCCGCGCCAGACGGGTTGAATTCCGTCACCCCTGCGCCGCGGCGCGCCGCTTCCTGGTAGTCCGCGCTGGTGAGGATGAGCGGCGAGATCAATTCGCCCATCTCGGCCAGCGTCTCGGCGCAGTCCCGGACGTAGGCGGTCTGTTGGCCAGGCGGGCGCTGATTGAGCAGGAACACGAAGTCAGCCCCGATCTCCTCGAGCGCCGCGCGGGTTCGGGCGCTGGCCCGAAGATCGAAGAGGCTCGGTCGCGAAGGCGCGATGTTGAGATCGGCGGCCCGCATCGCAGCCGTCGACGCCGCGCCTTCCGCGCCTGGGGCGTCGAGGATAGCCAGTGTAACGCCCATGCCTTCGAGGGAGGCGAGCAGAGCCGGCAGGCGCGCGCCGCCACAGGCGATGACGCCGATATCGCGAGATGCGCGGATCGTCGACCAATTCATCAGCGAGCCTTGCGGGTCCATGTCGATGACGCAGACCTTGTCGCCCGTTTCATGGGCGGCTGCCGCCAGCGACGCGGCGATCGTGCTTTTCCCTGAGCCGCCGCTCTCGCTCACAAACGCAATCGTACGCATTGCCTCCGCGCCCGGCCTCAAGACTTCGCCGCTGTTCAGGAACGCGAACAGAGGCGGGAATTAATGAATGGTCAACGAGTTGAGCGGAAACGGGTTAACAGGCGGTTTCACGAGAGCACGGGTTCTCAAGATCAGTCGCCGTCGAGCGGGGCGACGCCCTTGAGGGTGCCGTCGGCCGCGAGCGTGATCTTCTCGATGCGCATTTCGGCGTTCTTGAGCAATTCGTCGCAGCGCTTCTTCAACGCTTCGCCGCGTTCGTAGAGGGTGATCGACTCGTCCAGCGCCACCGCGCCCTTTTCGAGCTGATCGACGATCCGTTCGAGCTCCGCGAGCGCCGCCTCGAACGGCATCGTTGCGATGTCCGGCCTGGCTTCGGTCACGTCGGCTCCTTCTCGCGAAAGGGGTTCAATCGGGCACAGCCCCGACCAGATAGAGGGCCTTCAACGTATCGCTCGGCTGCATCTGGCCGAACGTATGCGCGAACAGCGTGGCGATCTCGCCCGATCGGTAGATATGGCTCAGCGCCCGGTCGACCGCGAGGCGGAAATCCTCGTCGCCGCGCGCCAGCGCGAGAGCGTAGGGTTCGATGGAGAAGTAATTGTCGGCGACGCGTAGCCTGCCGGAATCGGGGCTCTTGGAAGCGAGATAGGCGAGGATTGCCCGATCGCCGAAATAGGCGACGATCGCGCCCTTGTCGAGCATGGCGAGCCCCTCGTCGTGGGTCTTGGCGGGCACGACTTCCGCCGCGATGCCGGCGCCCGCCAGGGTGTCGCGGAGGCTTTTTTCGGTTGTCGTGCCGGCCAGGACCCCGACCTTCTGGCCGGCGAGGGCGCGGAAGTCGGCCGGACCGTCGCCGGCGACGAGCAGGCTCGCCCCATCGACGAACGTGGTGATCGAGAAGTCGACCTGCTCGCGGCGGGACAGGGTCTCCGACGTCGGCCCGCAGAGTAGATCGGCCTTGCCGCTCGTGATCGCGTCGAAGCGGTTCGCGGCGGTCACCGGCACGTAGGTGACCTTGAGATCGGGCATCTTGAGGTCGTCGGCGACGTGCTTCACGACCGAGCGGCAGAGATCGACCATAAAGCCCGCCGGTACGCCGATCGAGTCGGTGAACGAGAAAGGCGGGGCGTCGGCTCGGAAAGCGATGCGGAACGTCTTGTCCTGCCGCATCCTATCGAGCGTTCCGGCCTCTGCCTGGGCCAGCGCGAACGCCGCCGCCGCAAACGCCAAGGCCCCGAGCTGGCGTCTGATCGAAATCATGCGCGATTCCCCTGGCCCCGCCGGCTTCATCGCGGGAAAGCCGGGGCTCAAAATCCGGACGGCCCCGGCGAGGGCGCGCTTATAGCAGAGGCGGACGCGAACGGCCAAAGCCGTTCGCCAACCGAGGGCCGGGGGGCCAAGTCGTCCGCCTCCGAGGCGGGTGTCCCGGCGGCGAAAGACGTGCGATAATCCGAATGAGTTATTCGGAAACCGCGCTTTCGGAGGCGCCCTATGCTGGTCGGCGTTCCCAAGGAGATCAAGGACAACGAATTCCGGGTCGGCATGACGCCCGCCGCGGTCGCCGAGCTCGTCCATCACGGACACAAAGTCATCGTCGAGACTGCCGCCGGCCTCGGCTCGGGGTCGCCGGACGAGGAATACGCGCGGGCCGGCGGCAAGATCGTGGAAAAGGCCGCCGAGGTGTTCGCCAAGGCCGAGATGATCGTGAAAGTGAAGGAGCCGCTGGCGGAGGAGCGCAAGCGGCTCCGGAAGGGGCAGATCCTGTTCACCTACCTCCATCTCGCGCCGGACCTTCAGCAGACGCGCGACCTCATGGCCTCGGGAGCGACTTGCATCGCCTATGAGACGGTGACTGACGCCCGTGGCGGCCTGCCGCTGCTCACCCCCATGTCCGAGGTCGCCGGGCGCCTCGCGCCCCAGGTCGGCGCGCACGCGCTCGAGAAGGCGCAAGGGGGACGGGGCGTGCTGCTCGGCGGCGTGCCGGGGGTGGCGGCGGCGAATGTCCTGGTGCTGGGTGGCGGCGTCTCGGGGACTCATGCGGCGACCATCGCCGTCGGCATGGGCGCCTCCGTCACCGTGGTCGACCGCTCGCACGAGGCCTTGAAGCGGCTCTCGGCCGAGTTCGGCTCGGCCTTGCGCACCATCTATTCGACCCGCGCCTCGATCGCCGATCTCGTGCGAAGCGCCGACCTCGTCATCGGGGCGGTGCTGTTGCCCGGCGCCGCCGCGCCCAAGCTCATCAGCCGAGAGATGCTTAAGACCATGCGCCCGGGCGCGGTCATCGTCGACATCGCCATCGACCAGGGCGGCTGCTGCGAGACCTCCAAGCCGACCACCCACTCGCATCCGACTTACATCGTCGATGGCGTCGTCCATTACTGCGTCGCCAACATGCCGGGCGCGGTCGCCCGCACCTCGACCTTCGCGCTCAACCACGCGACCCTGCCGTTCGCGCTCGCCCTCGCCGACAAGGGCTGGCGCGCGGCGCTCAAGGACGACCCGCACCTGCGCGCGGGGCTCAACGTGCACGACGGCAAGCTGACCTGCGAGCCGGTCGCTGAGGCGCTTGGGCTTCCCTACACGCCGGCCGAGGCCGTGCTGGGCAAGTGACCGCGCGCCCGCGCCGGCGGGTCGATCCTGCCGGAATCAGCGGCGCCAAGCGCTTCCATTCCGGATCGGATCGCTCGGAAGCCGATCCCCGGCTTGGCGACAGGCGCTCCGATCCGCGTCCGCCTAGCAGACGTTCACGTACTGCGATCCGAGATAGTTGCCGTAAACGTCATAGGTCGGCCGATATTGCCAGCAGCCGCCGCCCCCGTAGCCATAACCGCCCCAATAGGGGGCGGTGGCGATTGCGCCGGCCAGCACGCCCGCGGCGATCGCGGGCCCCCACCAGCCATTGTACCAATAGCCGCCGCGCCAGTAGCCCGGATGCCAGACCCGGCCGCCGGCCCATCCGCCATGCCAGCCTCCGCCGCGCCAGCCACCCCCATGCCAGCCTCCGCCATGCCAGCCTCCGCCATGCCAGCCGCCGCCGTGCCAGCCGCCGCCACCGCCGCGCCAGTGGCCGCCGGCGGAAGCCGGGGTCGGGGGCAGAACCACGGCCGCCACGGTCGCAGCCGCGGCCAGCCCGGCGACGAGGGTCTTCGAGATCCTGTTCATCCTTGCCTCCATTGCGGGCGGGCCCTCGGCCGGCCGCCCCAATTCCGTCGCCGGGGCGAACGAAGACCCTCGGCGCATTTTGTGAAACCTGACCTCGGATTCCGGCGGCTGTTTGACGCTTGCGCGTCACCCGGGCGCCAAAGCGAGATTTATCTTTAGATCATGGCTCTCCTGAACAAGTGTTCACAGTATATGCTGAACAAACATTCAGGATTGCGGCGGTACGCCTTATGGTTTCGAGACCTTTACGTCGCGGGCGGGCGATCAGGCCGCCGGTTTAGTAGCACATGTTCACCAGTCGCCGGCCAAGATAATGGCCGCCTGCCGTCCACACCCGCCGCCGGACCCAGCAGCGGGCGCCGCCGCCATAACCATAGTAGGGTTGCGCCGCGGCGTTGGCGGCGATCGCGACCCCGACCGGCACGGTCGCAGCCGCGATCGCCCAGCCTGGATCCCAGCCCCAACCCCAGCCGCAATTCCAACAGCCTCCGCCCCAGCCCCATCCGGGACCCCAGCCCCAGCCGGCGCGCCGCCACCCCCAGCCGCCGCCCCATCCGGGCCGGCCCCAGCCGCCATGCCATCCACCGCCCCAGCCGCCGCCATGCCAGCCGCCGCCCCAGCCGCCGTGAAAGCCGCCGCCAAACCCGCCTCCGTGAAAGCCGCCTCCGTGAAAGCCGCCATGCCACTGAGCCTGAGCCGGCGTCGAGACGGTCGCGACCGCCGCCGCCATGCCGAGCGCGGCTATCGCCGCCAGCACCGTCTTCGTGATGGAATTGCGCATGGGGAAGACTCCTCCCGTTGATCGGCCATTTCGCGCCGCGTTCCCTAAAACTAAGCCGCGACGGGAAAAGGTCCAGAGCTGCTTAGGCCCCGCGCAAAAAATTGATGATTCCCGAGAAATCGTCGCCGGCATGGCCGGCCGCGACATAGAGGGCGTAGAGCTGCGCGGCTTCCGCTCCCAGGGGGGTTGAGGCCCCGGCGCTCGCCGCCGCCTCCTGCGCGAGGCGCAGATCCTTGAGCATGAGCGAGGCGGCGAATCCGGGCTTATAATCGCGATTTGCGGGAGAAGCCGGCACGGGCCCGGGAACCGGGCAATAGCTGGTGAGCGACCACGACTGGCCCGAGGCGGTCGAGGCGACGTCGAACAGAGCCTCAGCCGACAAGCCGAGCTTTTCGGCGAGGGCGAAGGCTTCGCAGGTCACGATCATGGTCGCGCCGAGAATCATGTTGTTGCAGATCTTGGCGGCCTGGCCTGCGCCGTCGCCGCCGCAATGGACGATGCGCTTGCCCATCTTGTCGAGGATCGGCTTCGCCCGCGCGAAGGCTTCGTCCGAGCCGCCGCACATGAAGGTGAGGGTCGCGGCGGTCGCGCCTCCGACCCCGCCCGAGACCGGCGCGTCGAGGGTGAGCACGCCAGCCGCGGCGCCGGCTTCGTGAGCCTTCTTCGCGCTGTCCACGTCGATCGTCGAGCAATCGATGACCAGCGCACCCTTGCGCGCCGCAGGCAGGAAGTCGGCGTGCGATGCGAGAACGTGTTTGCCGGCCGGCAGCATGGTGATGACCGTCTCGGCTTCAGCGACGGCCTCGCGGGCGCTTCGCGCAATGGATACGCCCGACGCGGCGGCCGCGGTCTTCGCCGCATCGACGAGGTCGAAGCCGGCGACCTTGTGGCCCGCCTTGACGAGATTGGCGGCCATCGGCGCGCCCATGTTGCCGAGACCGATGAAGGCGATGCGTGTCATGAGCTCTTCCGAATGCCAACAGGAAGCGCCGAACCGAGACTCAGCGCAAGCACTGATACGGAGGTCGCCTTATGGATTCTCCTTGCCCTTGGCCGCTCTGGCGGATGCCATTTCCGAGTCCGTTTCGAGCAATTCCAAGGGCTTGCGGCGCCATTCTGGATCGTCCCCCACCGCTGACCGCCGGGCCGGGTCGCGCGACGTCGGCCGGGCGAGCCCCGAAGGCGCCGTCGATTTCGCCGTCCTTGCGTTTTGGGCCTTCGATGAGCCGAAAAACCAGCGAAAACAATAGCGGTCATTTCGCAAAGCGAAACGATCGGTTTCGCAAGGCTGTCGTAAGTCGTTGAGATCATTGGAGGTGCGAAATAGGTCATTTCGCGGAATTGTTTGTTTTCAAGGACTTGACCTCTTTTTCATTTCGCCCGAATCGCAAAAGCCCAGAATCGCCAGGGCCGATGAGACGCGCGGGGCCGGCCTTGCCGTTCAATTCGGAAAAACAGTAACATGCGCCCGCCGGTTCGTCAAGAAAAAGTCGATGGCCTTGCCGGACGCAGCATCCCTCGACCGGCCGCCTTCGCCGCCGGCGGGAACCGCCCAAGCGATCCATTCAAAAGGATGCTTTGGGTCCGCCATTGAGATATCGCGGTCGACCGCCCTCAATTCTCCACCAGCCCGCGCGCGACGATCACCCGCATGATCTCGTTCGTGCCCTCGAGGATCTGGTGGACGCGCAGGTCGCGCACGATCTTCTCGATGCCGTAGTCGGCGAGATAGCCGTAGCCGCCGAGCAATTGCAGGGCGTCGTTGGCGGCGTTGAATCCGGCGTCGGTGGCGACCTGCTTCGCCTGGGCGCAGAGCCGCGTCGCCTCGGGGGCCTTGTCGTCGAGCGCGCTCGCGGCGCGCCACAGGATCGAGCGCGCCGTTTCGAGCGAAGTCGCGATATCGGCCGCGCGGAATTGCAGCGCCTGGAAGTCGGCGATGCGGCGGCCGAACGCCTTGCGCTCGCGCATGTACGCGATCGCCTTGTCGAGCGCCGCCTGCCCGCCGCCGATCGATGAGGCCGCGATGTTGAGCCGCCCGCCGTCGAGCCCGGCCATGGCGATCTTGAAGCCGATCCCTTCCGCGCCGACCCGATTGGCGGCGGGCACGCGCACGCCTTCCATGATCACTTGACGGGTCGGCTGGGCGCGCCAGCCCATCTTCTTCTCTTTCGCCCCGAAGCTCAGGCCCGGGGCGCCGTTCTCGATGAGAAATGCGGAAATCCCGCTCGCGCCGCCCTCGCCGGTGCGCGCCATGACGAGATAAAGGTCGCTGACGCCTGCGCCGGAGATGAACTGCTTGACGCCGTCGAGCACGTAAGTATCGCCGTCCAGCCGGGCGCGCGTGGAAAGCGCCGCGGCGTCGGAGCCGGCCCCAGGCTCGGTCAGGCAATAGCTGGCGATAAGCTCCATCGTGGCGAGGCGGGGCAGATAGCGAGCTTTGAGTTCGTCTGAGCCAAAATTGTCGACGACCCAGGCGACCATGTTGTGGATCGACAGGAACGACGCGACGCACGGGCAGCCGGTCGACAAAGCCTCGAAGATGAGCGCGGCGTCCAGGCGCGTCATGCCGCTGCCGCCGTGCCGTTCGCCGACGTAGATCGCCGCCATGCCGAGCGCCGCCGCCTCGCGCAGGACATCGACCGGGAAATGCTCGGTCTCGTCCCACGTCAGCGCATGGGGGGCGATGCGCTCGTCGGCGAACGATTTCGCCATGTCGCGGACGGCGAGCTGGTCTTGGGTCAAGGCGAACATGCGCTTAAGGAGTCCT
>DATNBG010000161.1:0-2821 GCA_035572075.1 Roseiarcus sp.
CGACGCCCGCGCGATGGTCGCCGAATGCCGGAAGCGCGGCGTCGTCATGGGGACGAACCACCACCTTCGCAACGCCGCCACCCATCGTGCGATGCGCGAAGCGATCAAGGCCGGCCGGATCGGGAAACCGCTGTTCGCCCGGGTGTTCCACGCCGTTTACCTGCCCCCGCACCTGCAGGGCTGGCGGATCGAGAAGCCTGATGCGGGAGGCGGCGTCATCCTCGATATCACCGTTCATGACGCCGATACGCTGCGCTTCGTGCTCGACGACGAACCAAAGAGCGTGACCGCCATGACGTCCCGGGGCGGGATGGGCCGGTCCGGCCTCGAGGACGGGGTCATGGGCGTCATCCGTTTTTCCTCAGGCCTGCTCGCTCAGTTCCACGACGCCTTCACCGTCAAATATGCGGGCACGGGATTTGAGGTGCACGGCGAGGAGGGATCGCTGATCGGGCGCGACTGCATGACCCAGGCGCCGAAGGGCGAGGTCATCCTTCGCACCGGCACGGGCGAGGAGCCGCTCAAGCTCGATCACGAGAATCTGTACGCGCGCTCCGTCCGTCTCTTCCAGGACGCCGTCGCGGGCCGGGGCTCGCCCTCCGCCAGCGGCGAAGACGGCGTCAAGTCGCTGAGCGTCGCGATTTCCACTCTCGAAGCGGCGCGCTCGGGCGCCGCGGCCCCGATCGACCTGACAGTGTGAGGAAAGGATGAGGCAGAAAGTCATTTCCGCCGCCGAGGCGGCCCGTCTCATTCCGGACGGCGCCGTCGTCACCGTCTCCTCATCCTCCGGACTCGGTTGCCCGGAGGCGGTGCTGAAGGCGGTCGGCGAGCGGTTCGACGCCGAGGGCCATCCGCGCAACATCACGACGCTGCATCCGATCGCGGCCGGCGACATGTGGGGCGTCAAGGGCGTCGACCATCTCGCCAAGCCCGGCTGTCTCGCGCGCGTGCTCGCCGGCTCCTACCCCTCCGGCCCGTCCTCCTCCGAGCCGCCGGCAATCTGGAAGATGATCTCGGGCAACGCGATTCCCGCCTACAATGTCCCCTCGGGCATCCTGTTCGACATGCATCGCGAAGCCGCCGCCAAGCGGCCCGGCGTGCTGACCAAGGTCGGGATGGAAACTTTTGTCGATCCGGTTCACGAAGGCTGTGCGATGAACGCGAAGGCCTCCGCCGATCCGATCGTCAGCCGCGTCAGCTTCGCCGGCGACGACTGGCTGTTCTTCCCGGCGATTGTCCCCGAAATCGCCATCATCCGCGCGACGACAGCGGATGAGCGGGGCAATCTGTCCTACGAGCACGAGGGCGGCATCCTCGGCCCGCTCGACCAGGCGCTGTCGGTCCGGAACAACGGAGGAATCGTCATCGCGCAGGTGAAGCGTCTCGCGGCCGCCGACACGATCCGCCCGCATGATGTGGTCGTTCCCGGCGTGATGGTCGATTACATTGTCGTCGCGCCAGACCAGTTGCAGACGACCAACACGGTCTACGAGCCCGCGATCTCGGGCGAGATTTTCCGCCCCCTTTCATCGTTCGAGACGCCGAAATTCGACATCGCCAAAGTGATCGCGCGCCGGGTCGCGCAGGAGCTTCGCGAGGGCGACGCGGTCAATATCGGCTTCGGCATTTCCGCCAACGTGCCGCGCATCCTGATTGAGGAGGGCCGGCACGGCGCGGTCACATGGGTGATCGAGCAGGGCGCCGTCGGCGGCGTTCCCTTGCTCGACTTCCAGTTCGGCTGCGCCTCCAACGCCGAGGCGATCGTCCAGTCGCCGCATCAGTTCACCTATTTCCAGGGCGCTGGCTTCGACATGTCGCTGCTCTCGTTCCTTGAGATCGACAAGGGGGGCTCGGTCAACGTCTCCAAGCTTGGCGTGCGGCCGCATGTGACGGCCGGCGCCGGCGGCTTCGTCGACATCACCGCGCGGGCGAAGAAGATCGTGTTCTCCGGCTATTTCACCGCCGGCGCCAAGCTTGACGTGCGGGACGGCGCGGTTTCGATCCTGAAGGAAGGCAAGGTCAAGAAGCTGGTCGACGCGGTCGAGCAGATTTCCTTCTCGGGCCCGCGCGCCGTCGCCCAGGGACAGGACATCCTGTATGTCACCGAGCGCTGCGTCCTGAGGCTCGAGCGTGAAGGCGTGACCGTCACCGAGATCGCCCCGGGCGTCGATCTCAAGCGCGACATTCTCGCCCAGGCGGAATTCCCGCTCCGCGTCGCGGACGGCCTGTGTAAGATGGACGCCGCGCTGTTCCATCCCGAACCCTTTAAGCTCGAACTGCGTCCGGCCAGGGAGCCGCTCAGTTGAGTCCTTACGTCGATTTGGCCTTCGAGGGGCCCTGCGCGAAGTTGACGCTCAAGCGGCCCGAGAAGCTGAATGCGCTCGACCGGCCGATGATCGAGGCGCTGCACGAAGGCGCGCGGCGAATTGAGGCCTCGATGGAGGCGCGTGTCGCCATCCTCTCCGGCGAGGGCAAGGCGTTTTGCGCGGGCGGCGACATCGCCGCCTGGGGCGGCCTGCCGCCGCTCGAAATGTGGCGCGACTGGACCAGGGCCGGGCACCGCGCCTTCGAGGCTCTGGCGCGCCTGCGCGTGCCCATGATCGTCGTCCTCACCGGCCACGCTTTTGGCGGCGGCCTCGAGTTGGCGGCGGCCGGCGACCTTCGGATCGCCGAAAGCGGGATCAAGCTCGGCTTGCCGGAAT
Source organism: Roseiarcus sp. (assembly GCA_035572075.1). Classification (GTDB taxonomy): domain Bacteria; phylum Pseudomonadota; class Alphaproteobacteria; order Rhizobiales; family Beijerinckiaceae; genus Roseiarcus. The sequence goes on from DATNBG010000161.1 coordinate 2,703, forward strand.
CCGGACTCGGCATGGCGCCGGGCTGGTCGGGCACGCAGCGGTTGGTGCGCCGCTTTGGCCCCTCCGTCGTGCGGCGGATGGCGCTGACCGGCGCGATGTTTTCGGCCGAGGACGCCCTC
>DATNBG010000162.1:0-3753 GCA_035572075.1 Roseiarcus sp.
CTCGCCTCCCAGGTTGCGCCTGACGACGGCCGGCGCGCACACGCCTTCGTTCCCCGCCGCGCTTGGCCAAGCAGATTTGATTCTGCCCATGGGAATGATATAGCACAGTGTTTCTGATTTTGGCAAGCGAAATTTCGGTTCTTACAGGTCGTCGCATCAAAGGCGCCTCAAAGCCTCGGAGGCCGTCATGGCCGCCCCCGGCCTTGGTCGGGGATCGATACCCATGGCCCCGCCGACCGACTCTCGGGTGCAAGGCCCCCTCCACCGGCCTTCGGCCGGTCCCCCTCCCCCGCCGTTTCACGGCAGGGGAGGATGGCGCGGCGTTGTCTTCCGCAGAACGCTCACATCAGCGTCCGCACGGCGCCGAAAAGGCCGACCGCGCAGACGATCGTCGAGACGGCGACGATCGCGCCGAGATACCATCCGCGCGGACGATACGGCTCCGGCAAGGCCGCGGCCGCGAGCGCCACGAGCAGGCCGATGACGAGCGGCATGAGAAAGGCGTTGAACACCTGGGCCGCGATGTTGAGCCAGACGAGGTCCGGGGCGAACCACACGGCCGCGCCCGAGCCCAGCACGCAGGCCGCGTAGGCGCCGTAGAACCAGCCGGCGTCGAACGGCCGGAATTCCAGCGAACGGCCGTAGCCGGCGACCTCGCCGAGCCCCCAGGCCAGCGCCAGGGAGGCGACGATCGCCGCGACCAGCGACGCCCCGAGCACGCCGGCGCCGAACACGATCCGCCCCAACCCCTCGCCCAGCGCCGGGGTCAGCGCGCCGCTGATCTCGCCGATCGTCGTCAGGCTCGCGGACCCGCGCCCGCCGGCGAACGCGGCCGCCGCGGCGACGAGCACCGCGCCGGTGAGGCACTGGGTCAGGATCGCGCCGATTCCGGTGTCCCACCGGGCATGGATGAGGTCGCCGGGCTCGAGCCTTTTCTCGACCGTCGCCGACTGCTGGTAGACAATCATCCACGGGTTGAACGTCGCCCCGATGAGGCCCGCGGCCATGAACAGAAAACCGCGGTCGCGGAGGGGCCAGTCGGTCGCGTCCCGCGCCAGCGCCTTGAGCCCCGGATGCGCGGCCCAGGCGACGATGAAGAACGCGAGCTGGAAGAGGCCGACGATCAGCGCCGTCCGCTCGACCCGCTTGTACGACCCGCTGGCGACGATGACGAGCAGCGCCGCCGCGGCGAAAGGAAGGGTGAAAGCGCGCGAGAGGCCGAACAATTCGCCGACCCCGGCGACGCCGGTGAACTCGGTGATCAGCGAGCCGATGACGGCGCCAGCCAGCGCCAGCATCGCAAGCCACGCCACCCCAGGGCCGAACCGCGCCCGAATCAGTTCGCCATGACCGAGGCCGGTCGAGACGCCGAGCCGCACGGTCAATTCCTGGACCATGGCGAGCATCGGGATCAGCAACAGAACAAGGGGCAGCAGGCGGTAGCCCCACTCGGCGCCGGCCTGGGCGGCGGTCACGACATTGCCGGCGTCGGTGTCGGCCAGCATGACCAGGAGGCCCGGTCCCCAGACCGCGATCGAACGGACAAGCCAGGCGGGGCGAAGCGCGCTCGACTGCGTTTCGGCCTCCATCGCCCGGCGCTGCGCTCTCAAACGACCTTCCGCGGCGCCGGCGCGCCAAATCGGCGCCCGGCTCGCTGGGAGCCGCGACTATCGGAACGGATCGAGGAAAGTCAATCGGCCGAAAATCAAGGCTCGGTCGAATCGATTCTCCAGAAGCGGCCCCCTCGCCCCGCTTCGCGGGGAGAGGGCCGGGGTGGGGGGCGGGGAGGAGGTCGGCCGCCAATCGCCAGGCCCCTCATCCTAGCCTTCTCCCCGTGGAACGGGGAGAAGGGACGGGCCGGCGATAGCCCGCCGAGGGAATGGTATTTTTGCCGCGCTCTTTGGACTGTGCCAGCCGCGCTTGCCGAGCCCGGCTGCAAGCGGCCGCCCCGGGTCTCGCCGATCAGCCTCTTAAAAGCCCCACTTAAGACCGCCGGTGTAATGGCCGAGCCCGTCGTCGCCCGCGGTCAGCCCGAGGCCCGCTTTCGGCTCCCTCGGCGTCGGGTACGAAAAAACGGGAAAGCCGTTTCGGCTCGCCAACTCGCTTTTCCCCAGCGTCGCGCCTTCAGGAGGAGCGTAGGGGTTCGAGAAGCGAACCTCGTCCAGGCTCGCCGACTTCGCGGCGGCGGCGGCGTGCCTCGCCTTCGCCGCGTGCCGGGGGGACAGATCCTTGGCCGGCGCCTGTGTCCAGGCGACCGCGCTCGCAAGACATGCGACCGTCAACGAAAGGCGTTTCATCGCAGCGCCCTCTATCCCGCGCCCGCCTCAAGCCCGTTTTACGAATTGTTAATCGTGTGTGAACGCTGACGCAACCCCGATTAACGCGCCGTCCGATCACATTTTCGGCCCCGCGGCGGGGCTGGCGGGTCTGAATTGTCCTCGTTGCGGCGCGTAAACTCTGGCGCTGGGCGGAACGCGCCCCCACATCAGCGGCAAGGCGCGCGGCGGGCGCCGTGGCCGCAATCGGGGTCTGTTTCCATGCGAAACCCGAATCCGCTGCCCGGGCTGATCTTCATTGTCATCTTCGTCGCTGGCCTGGGGCTTGCCTATGCGAATCTGAGCCCGGGGAGCTACGCCGCGAGCGTCGCGATCGCGATCTTAAGCTTCATCGTCGCCTCGATCGCCGCCAACGCGGTCAAGGTCGCCGACCAGTGGGAGCGGGTGGTGGTGCTGAGGCTGGGCAAGTTCCGCAGCCTCGAAGGCCCGGGCCTGTTCTTCATCGTGCCGATCATCGAGACCGTCCCTTATCGGATCGACACCCGCGTCATCACCTCAACCTTCAGGGCGGAACAGACGATGACCCGCGACACGGTGCCGGTCGACGTCGATGCGGTGCTGTTCTGGAAGGTGGTCGATCCGAAAATGGCGGCGCTCGACGTCGCCGACTACGGCGCGGCGATCAACTGGGCGGCGCAGACGGCTTTGCGCGACGTGATCGGCAAGACCATGCTGGCCGACATGCTGGAGGGCCGCGAGAAGCTCAGCGTCGAATTGCAGCGCATCATCGACGCGCGCGCCAAGCCCTGGGGGATCGACGTCATCTCGGTCGAGCTCAAGGACGTGCGCATCCCCGCGGCGCTTCAGGACGCGATGTCGATGCAGGCGCAGGCCGAGCGCGAGCGGCAGGCGCGGGTGATCCTGGGCGATTCGGAGCGGCAGGTGGCCGATTCGTTCAACGCCGCGGCGCTAACCTACGCCGACAACCCGACCGCCTTCCATCTGCGGGCGATGAACATGCTCTACGAGGGGCTCAAGCGCAGCAACGCCACCATCGTCATCGTGCCCTCGACCGCGGTCGAATCGATGCAGCTCGGCGGCATGCCGGCGATGGCGACGGTGGCGAGCGCCATCGCCCACGCGCAGGCCGCGGGGGCGATCGGAGGCGCGGGCGCCGCGCCGGCGGCGGATTGAGGGCGAGTGAAGGCGCCGACTTACAGCGTCTCCTTGACGATGCGCCCGTCCTTCATGATGAGGACGAAATTCCGGTCCGGATCGGCGATCAGCTTGAGATTGGCGAGCGGATCGCCGTCGACGAGGATGAGGTCGGCGAGGGCGCCCTTTTCGATCACGCCGAGCTTGCCTGGATAGGGGTTGCGCGGCCCGGACATGGCGAGGAGTTCGGCGTTCGTCGCGGTCGCCATCCTGAGGATTTCGGCGGGGCGATACCATCGCTCGAGCGTCGCCAGGATCGCGC
>DATNBG010000163.1:0-2246 GCA_035572075.1 Roseiarcus sp.
GACGTGCCCGACTATGTCGAGGCCGATCACGCCAGGGGAACAGCCAAGCTCACCCGCGTTCCCGGGCTGTCCGAGGTGCCCTATCCGACCCATATGGAGCCGAACCTCGTCATCGAGTTCTACTCGCGCTGACCGGTCGCGACAGGCCCGCGAGAGTGGGCGCCGAGAGCCTGCGCGCGAGGCGGTTCGCCCGAAACCGAGGAGCGAAGCGACGAAGCAATCCAGAGGGTAGAACGCCCTGCGACTCTGGATCGCCGCGTCGGCCTTCGGCCTCCTCGCGCTGACGGCGCATGACGACGGTGCTTCGCTCCGGAACCGCCGGCCTCGGCGTCGGCCTTTATCTTCTCGGCGTCGCGTTCTTCTCGCTGAACGACGCGCTCGGCAAATGGCTGGTCGCCGATTATGGGGTCGGCCAACTGATGATGCTGCGATCGATCGGCGCGGTCATCGTGCTCGCGCCGATGATCCTCAAGCTTCCCGACAAGCTCATCGACAGCGCCCATGCGCCGCTCCAGATTCTGCGCGTTCTCTGCGCCGCCGCCGACACGTTCTCCTTCTACTACGCGACGCGCACCCTTCCGCTTGCCGACGTCATGACCTTCTACATGGCGACGCCGCTCATCGTCACCGCGCTTTCTGCCCCATTGCTTGGCGAGAAGGTCGAGCGGTTCCGCTGGATCGCCGTCATGGTCGGCTTCGCCGGCGTCGTCATTGCGCTGAGGCCTTCGCCCCAGATGGTTTCCTTTGCCGCGCCGCTCGCTTTGTTCGGCGCGGTCATGTTCGCGCTCAATCAGACGATCACCCGCAAGCTCAAGGCCGTCCACTGGCTGCCGCTCGTCTTCTGGCAATTCGTCGGCGGCGGCCTCATCGGCGCGGCGACCATCCCGTTCGCCTGGACGACGCCAGGCGCCTTCGATCTCGGGCTCATGGCGCTGGTCGGGGTGGTGTCGATGGTCTGTTTCATCTTCATCGTCCGCGCCCTTTCGCTCGCCCGCGCCGCGGTGCTGGCGCCGCTCCAATATTCGGCGATCCTATGGGCGGCGATCCTGGGCTGGCTCGTCTGGCGCGACGCGCCTACGGCGCCGATCGTCCTCGGCAATGCGATCATCATCGGCAGCGGGCTCTACGTGGCGGCGAAGGGGCGCATGGGCCCTCCCGAGGATGCAATTCCCTAAGGGACGCACTTCCGTAAGCTTAATCGCCCGTTAGGCTTCCCATGCCAGAAGCCCCCGAGACGAATCACGGGGACTTCGGATGGGGGCTGGGGACGCGGCTCCGACAGTGGGCAGCATTCTGCTTGCGCTGTTGCTCTGCGGACTTCTGGGGGTTCTGGGGCAGGGGATCCGCGCCATTGTCGGCCTCAAGAACGCGGGCGCGCTCGCCTCGACGACGCCGTCCGAGCAGGCTGAGTTCAGCCTCGCCTATCTTGCCCTGAGCCTGATGATCGGCTTCATCGCCGGCGTGCTCGCGGGCATCGCGCTCAACCTCCAGAACATCGTCGCGATCACCCCGGACAACTGGAAGCTGCTCCTGGGCATCGCCGCGTCCGGCTATGTGGGCGCGGACTTCATCGAAAATACGATGTCGGTCGTCATCCCGGGAAGGAGGGCGCCCGCGCGGCCCGCGCCCCCGCCCGCTCACGCCCCGCCGCCCGCTCCGCCTCCACAGCCGGCGCCGCCCGCCGCCCCTGACGGCGCCGCGGCGCTGACCCAGGCCATGCGAATCGTCTGCCCGCGGGCGAACGCGGCGCGCTGGGTCCCGGCTCTCGTCTCGGCCTTCGCCAAAATTCGGCCTTTCGGATGACCGGCGGCGCGCGGCGGCGATGGGTCAGTTTCTGGTCGAGGCCGGCTCCGCGCTCAATGAGACCGTCGAGAACCTCCACTATTCGGCCGACCGCGCCTGTCAGGTTTTCCCGGCCCTGTTTTCGACCCCGCAGGCGGCCGAGTTCTGCGAGACGCCGGACGGCGCGGCTGCTTCCGGATGCTGGTATCTGGCGGCCAACGGCTGCCTGCCGCTCGCCGATGCGCGGGACATCGATGCGATCACCCGCCGGGTCAACGGCGAGGCCATGGAAGCCGCCGGCGCCCGGCGCCAATATTTGGACGAGATGCTGAGCCGTCTGCGCGAATATGCGGCGGCCGCCGCCGGGTAGCGCCCGCAGCGTCTCCGGAGCCGGGAGCGCGCGTCAGGCCGCCCGGGTAAAGAAGGATTTCCGCGAGGCCGATTGCGTCTCGTAGATCGAACCC
>DATNBG010000164.1:0-3911 GCA_035572075.1 Roseiarcus sp.
AGATTGTGCTGGCGACCCGGCTCACGACCCCGGTCTGCGAGGCGTTGCTCGCCGGGCGCAAGGCGTTGCTCATCGCCAATTCCGCCGACGCGCTGATCGACCCCGAACGGAAGCTGCCGCTCAGCGACCGGCACAACTTTCCCTCGATGCTTTTGAGAGCGCGCGCCGGAACGCCCTGGGACGGGCAGTGGATGGGCGCGTTCGCCTGGCGGCGGACCGACGGGCCCTGGTCGGACTTGCCCGGCGGCCCCATGCTCGACGAACATTGGACTGGGCTTCTGCCCGATCATGTGCTCACCGGCTTTCCCTCCACCGCCTTCGGCGGCCTCATCGATTCCGGCATGGGCGTAGGATGGCTGCATTTCGCCGCGGCGTTCACGAAGCGCAGCTTCCTCGGCAAGGCCTGGCTCACCGGGTCGACCTTCGACCTCACGTCCGCTCATGCGCAAGCCAATCCTCTTGCGCCGCATCTGATGAAGGCGCTGGCCGAGAGCTGACGCGCGCCGAATTTGGCGCGTCGCCGCGGCCAACCTGCCCGTGATCGGGGTTGCCCTTGCCGCCGGGGGAGGGCCGCGCTAGAAACTTTGGGAAAAGCTTTTCTCACCCGAACGGGCGAGCGGGCTTTTCAGCGAAGCAAAAGCAGTTTCCACGACTCTCAGGGAGGAGCGTCATGAGCAACCGGAGGATTTGCGGCGGGCTCGCCGCCATGCTGATCGCCTCGTCGGCTTTCGCTGGCGTGGCTTTGGCCGATACGATGACGATGTGGGTGCGCGCCAGCGGAACCAATGCGGCGACGCATATGGTCAACCTCTGGAACTCGACCCACGGCGACAAGATCGAGCTCACCACCATCCCCGACAACCAGATGGTCACCAAGCTCGCCACCGGCGTTCAGGCGGGCGAGGTGCCCGACCTCGTTTCCTTCGACCTCATCTACATGCCCGATTTCATGAAGGCCGGATTCCTGACCGACCTCACCAGCGAACTCAAGGCCGATCCGAACTATGCTTCCGTCGCGAAAGCCTACAAGGACATCGCCACCTACGAAGGCAAGATCTACGGCGCGGGCTTCACGCCGGATGTTTCGATCCTGATCTGGAACAAGGATTTGTTCAAGAAGGCGGGCCTCGATCCGGACAAGCCGCCGCGCACGATCGGCGAGATCCACGCCGACGCAAAAAAGATCCGCGCGCTTGGGCCCGACACCTATGGCTTCTATTTCTCGGGCGCGTGCCCCGGCTGCAACATCTTCACCACTTCGCCGATGATGGTCGCGGCGGGCTCCAAGATCCTGCCCGCCAACGGCAAGGATTCGGCGCTGACCGGGGATGGCGTCAAGGAGGTCTTGGAGACGTTCAAGGAAATGTGGGACGAGGGCCTCGTGCCGAAGAGCGCGCAGACCGACAACGGGGCGAATTTCACCGCGCTGTTCAAGTCGGGCAAGATCGGGATTCAGGGCTGCGGCGGCTTCCTGATCTCCGACCTCAAGCACGACGTTCCCAATATGAATTTCGGCGTCACCTTCCTGCCGGGCGTGAAGGAGGGCGAGGTCTCGGCGTTTGTCGGCGGCGACGTCGTCGCGATTCCGAAGGGCTCCAAGCACGTGCCGCTCGCCAAGCAATTCATCGCCTGGGAGCTCACCGACCAAGCCCAGCTCGAGGGGCTCGCCAAGAACAACATCCTGCCCTCGCGGCCCGCGCTGGCCAACAACAAATATTTCGCCGCCGATCCGCGCATCGTCACCACCGCCAAAGCGCTCGGCGTCGGCTATGTGCCATGGGTCTATCATTTCGCCGACATGGTCAATTCGGACTCGAGCCCGTGGATCAACATGCTTGAGCGGGCGATCTTCGACGGCGATGTCGATGGCGCGATCAAGGAGGCGCGCGAGAAGATGAAGGCGATCGCCGCCGAGTGAGGCCGTTTCTCCGCGCCGCGCGGCAAGCGCTCGCATGAATAGGACGCAAACGTCCGGACAATGGCGGGGCTGGCTCTATGTTGCGCCGGCCCTGCTGTTCGTCGCCGTGTTCGTGCTGGTCCCGTTCGGTCAGTTGGCCGCCATGTCGATGACCGACCGATCGCTGCTCGGAGGCGGCAGGTTCATTGGTCTTGGCAACTACGTCAGGATCTGGAACGACGCCGGGTTCTGGCGCGCGCTTTTGTTCACGGTCAAATACACGGTCGTTCTGACCCCGATCCTGATGGTCCTCGGTTTCGCTTTGGCTCTGCTGACGGCGGACAACACGCCGCTGAGGCGGCTGACCCGCACGATAGTTTTCCTGCCGGTGGTCATCGGGCTCTCGAGTTCGAGCCTGCTGTGGTTCTGGCTGTTCGACGAGCAGGTCGGCCTCTTCAACAAGCTCCTGGTCGACGTGCGCGTCATCGCCCAGCCGGTCGTCTGGTTCGCCAGCGCCGATCTCGCCTTCTGGGCGGTCGTCATCTCCATCACCTGGAAGGTGGTCGGCTTCGGCATGGTGCTGTTCATCGCCGCCATCCAGTCGATCGATCGGGAGATCCTGGAAGCGGCGGTGGTCGATGGCGCCGGCTATTGGCGGCGCGCCGTCTTCATTATCGTGCCGTTGAGCCGCCGCATCATTCTTCTGGCGACGCTGGTCAGCGCCATCGGCTCGATGCTGGCGTTCGATCAGTTCTACATCATGACCTCCGGCGGTCCGCGCGGGCAGACGTTCACCGCCGTCTACTGGATCTACCAGAACTCCTTCGTGTCGTTCAGGCTGGGCTACGGCGCGGCGCTGTCGATCGTGCTGACCCTCATCATTCTCGCGTTCTCGACATTGCAGATCGGGTTGACCGCGAGGAGCGAGGCGAGATGACCAGCGCAGCGCTTGCGCCTGACGCGTCCGCCGCGGCGCCCGCTCGCCGGCGGGCGCTCACGCCCGCGGCCTATGGGATCGCCGCGGTCTCGGTTGCCGTGATCGTCGTGATGGCGGCCCCGATCGTTTTCTCGGGCCTCGCCTCGATCAAGACCGCAGCCGACGCGTCGGCGATCCCGCCGCACTATCTGCCGCGCGCGCTGAGCTTCGAGAACTACGCCAAGGTCATCCGCTTCCAGGCTGGCCTTGCGACCTATGTCAGTAACTCGTCGCTAGTGGCGGCAATGACGATCGCCGCGTGCCTCGCGCTCGCGGCGCCGGCCGGCTACGGGCTCGCCCGCTTCGGCATGCGCGGCAAGGAGGTCGCCTTTCTCCTCCTGCTCGCGCCGATCATGATTCCTTATCAAGCGATCCTGACCCCGCTCTATCTCGACTTCGCCAAGGTCGGACTGGTCAACACCCGCGTTGGCCTCGCCATCGTGCATACGATTTTGCAGCTGCCGTTCTCGATCTATCTCATGCGCGCCAGTTTCGAAGCCATCCCGCGTGAAATCGAGGAGGCCGCGGTGATGGACGGATGCTCGACCTGGCGGCGCCTCACTCGCATCTTTCTGCCGCTCGCGGTCCCCGGCCTGGTGACGGTCGCGCTGTTCGCCTTCATCAATTCCTGGAACGAGTTTCTGGCCGCGCTCATTTTCATGAATCGGGACACGTCCTTCACCGTGCCGATCCTGCTGGTGAGCGTGAGGGCGGGAAAATTCGGCGCGGTCGACTGGGGCGCCCTGCAGGCGAGCGTCATCGTCTCGATCATCCCCTGTCTCGCCGTCTACCTCGCCTTGCAGCGCTACTATATTTCCGGCCTGCTCTCGGGCGCCGTCAAATGAACGATCGTCCCTCCAGCCACGGTCCGCCCGGCGATCAGGCGCGGACCATCCGCGATGTCGCGCGTCTGGCCGGCGTCTCGATCGGAACCGTGTCCAAGGCGCTCAACGCGAGCGGGCGGCTCAGCGCCGAAACGCGCGCCAGGGTTCTCAAGGTCGCCAAGGCGATCGACTACCGGCCGAACGATCTGGCGCA
>DATNBG010000165.1:0-2571 GCA_035572075.1 Roseiarcus sp.
TTTTGAACGGTTCCGCCGACATCTCCGACCCGATCTCGATCGACTTGCCCCCGGGCGTGACCTTCACGTCCGCCTCAGGCAAGTTTCTGACCAGCGCGGGGGGCCCTGGCGGGGTCCCCGAGACTTCGACATGGGCGATGACGCTCGCGGGGTTTGCAAGCCTGGCCGTGATAGGCTGGCGCGCGCGACGCAGAGCGGCTGCGTTGGGTTGAGACATTCCCAGAGGAACCAACAAAAGCGCTACAGACGGCCTTTTTCGTCTCGCAACTGCTGAGCGCACCGGCATCTATCGCCCCAGCATCAGCATGAGGTTCTGCACCGCCGCGCCTGAGGCGCCTTTGCCGAGATTGTCGAACTTGGCGACCAGAACCGCCTGGCGGCGCGCTTCGTTCGTGAACACGTGGATCTCGATGTCGTTGGTCCCGTTGAGCGATTCCGGCTCGAGGCGGGCGACCTCGCCGCTCTCAACGATACGGAAATGTGTCTCACCGCGGTAGTGCTTGGCGAAGACGGCGCGGAGGTCGGCGCCCTTGGGCTTTGCGGGGAGCGCATCGAGATGCAAGGGCAGGCTGACCAGCATGCCCTGGCGGAAGTTCCCCACCGAGGGCAGGAAGAGCGGGCGCGCGGCGAGGCCGGAATAAAGCTCGATTTCGGGCAGGTGCTTGTGCGCGAGTTTGAGCCCGTAGAGCTCGAAGGCCGGCGCCTTGCCGCTCTCGTAAGCCTGGATCATCGACTTTCCCCCGCCCGAATAGCCGCTGACGGACGTGATCGAGACCGGCGCGTCCCTGGGCAGGAGGCCCGCGTCGATGAGCGGGCGCAGGAGCGCGATCGCGCCGGTCGCGTGACAGCCGGGATTGCTGACCCTGCTTGCGGACGCGATCGCCTCCGCTTGGCCGGGAGCGAGCTCGGGAAAGCCGTAAACCCAGCCGGGCGCGACCCTGTGGGCCGACGAGGCGTCGATCAGGCGGGGCGAGTCGGCGCCCATCGCGTCGATGAGGCGCACGGCCTCTTTCGCCGCTTCGTCGGGCAGGCAGAGGATGACGACATCGGCTTGCGCATAGGTCTTCCGCTTCGCGTGAGCGTCCTTGCGCGCCTCTTCGGGCAGGCTGAGAAGCTTGAGGCCCGAGACGCCAGCCAGCTTGTCGCGGATTTGGAGGCCGGTGGTGCCCGCTTCGCCGTCGATGAAGATTTTTTCCGACATTGGGGATTGCCGCCTGGTCCGAAAGCCGAAGAAACGTTCGCGCGCGAACGCGCACGCTCAGCGTCGTCGGGGCCGGGAAAGGAGGGCGGTCATGGGAGGCGTCTTTCGCCGAAACGGCCGTCGAGGTCAAGGCCGAACGCGCGGCCCGAGCCTCGCTGGCGACGCGGCGCATTTGGGCGCCGCCTGGCTTGGTCCGGGGGCGGCTAGCGCGGCGATGCGGCCTTCTTGCAGGCGGCGAAAGGCGCCATTGGCCACGATCTTGTCGAACAGTGAACCCGCGGAAATGTGGACTCGCCGCGACCGCCGCGCCGCGTTCCCGGCCGAGCGCCGGCTTCGATCAGCCGGCGCCTCGTCTCGCGTGCCCCTGACCGGCCATCGGTCCGGGGAACGGCCGCGGTCAGTCGCCCGATTTCAATTTCTCAGGAACAATCGTCGCGCTGAACGTCACCGCCGGCTCGCTCGTGCGTCGGTTCTGAGGGTCGGAGAAGAACGCATAGTCCCCGGGCTTGGCGAAATGAGCCGCGTAGAAGGGATTGGCGTAGGTTCCGTCGGCGAGGCTGTAGCCGAAGCCGTGCAGGGAGAGTTGCGGCGCGCCGGTTCTGATGAGGTTGTCGACCGGGTAGCCGTCATTGCCGGGGATCGAGGTCCGAGGCGCTTGCAGGCCCGTGATGGCGACGCCATTGGCTTTGCCGGTGATGCCGGTGATCTCGTAGAAACCGCTGGCGTCGGGCTTGTCGTTGGTGGTGAACGTCCCCGCCGCCGCCACCCCCTCGCCCTGATAGCTCCAACGCCACTCGAGCGCTTCCGTGCTCCGCGCGGCGAGCATGGCGCCGGTCAGGAGGATGAGTGCGAGCTTCATGGAAATCCCCGCCGATTGGAGCCGGAAAGACTAAAGCTGCGGTTCGGCGCGGGCAACCGGCGGGATAGTGCTATATGGTTTCCATATGAAGACCAGGCTGAATATCGACGGCATGGTGGTGCGCCAACTCAGGCGCGAGGCAGCGCGTCAGGGACGAACAATGTCGGAACTGGTCGAAACCGCTCTACGCTCTCTCTTCCAGCGGCAAAAAGAACCCGCTGAGCTGTCGCCCCTTCCCGGCTTCAACAGCGGCGGCGCGTTCGTCGATATCGCCGACCGGGACGCGCTTTACCAGGCGATGGAAGGCCGATGAGCCTGCGGCTGCAAGCTTCGCCAATAAAAAGGGCGGCTTGCGCCCCCCTCTTCCGATCGCAACTGAATGAACGCTTCAGCGCTTGGAGAACTGGAAGCTGGCGCGCGCCTTGCGGTGGCCGTACTTCTTGCGCTCGACCACCCGCGAATCGCGGGTCAGGAAGCCTTGCTTCTTGAGCGCCGGGCGGAGCTCGGGCTC
>DATNBG010000166.1:0-2367 GCA_035572075.1 Roseiarcus sp.
CCATAAGGGCGCCCGTCGCGCGTCGAGCGGCCGTGGCCGCGGCTGTCCATCAGGATCACGGTATGATGCGCCGCCACCGCCGGAACCTGATTGCCCCAGTAGTCGGCGTTGGCGAGACCGCCGTGCAGGAAAATCACCGGCGAGCCCTGGCCGTAGATCGCGTAATGAATCTTGATCCCGTTGGCGTCCGCCTCGCCGCTGCGGTCGGTCGGGATCGGCGCGGGCGTCGGCGGCAGGGTCTGCCACCGCTCGGCCGCGAGGGCCGGCAGGCCTACGAAAGCGAGAAGGGCGGCGAGGATGAGCCGGCGCATGAGGGCCTCCTTAAGAACGGTAATTTTTGGACGCTACCGGAGCCGCGCCTAAACCCGGGTCGCCCCAAGGCGAGGCCGCGTCGCGCGGGCTGGGCGACAGACGCTCCCCGCCCACTCCGCCCGATTGAACGAGGACTTCCGCTCGGGGCTCCAAACATTGCGCGAGCCTGAGCGCGCGGACCCCGCGGCAGTCCAAGCTCGTCACCAGCAGCCGCCCCAGCCGCAGCGCGGACCCCAATAATAAGGGCGCGGACCCCAGCCCGGACCCCAACCCGGACCCCAGCCGCCATAGTAATAGTTGTTCGAATTGGCGATCGCCGCTCCCGCGAGCGCCCCGCCGGCGACCCCTAAGGCCGCGCCGGCGATCGCCGCGTTTTGCGCCTGTTGCGAGTTGACGCGCAGGTTCGCGAAATTCGCCGCATAGCAGCGCTGGTAGGCCTTGGTTCCCGGACGAAGCCCGGCGGCCATGCAGACGTTCGAAGCCTGCATGCTCGATTGTTCCGGGGTCTGACACCCGGCCGCCGCTCCGGCGATGAGGCCCAGAAGCGCGACGGCGGCAAGTTTTTTCATGGGTTCGTTTCCAAAAGCTCGCTCAAGGACGGCCCCATTCTGGCGATTTCTCGCGAGCCTCGCAATCGCGAACGAGGACGGGCGTGGTAGGACCCACTTGAGGCGAAAAGGAGCCGAGCGACGGCATGACCAACCCGTTCTTCACCATCGGCCACTCCACCCGTCCGATCGAAGAGTTCGCAGCGCTCCTCGAAGCCGCGGAGGTCAAGCTCGTCGTCGACGTGAGGAGCGTGCCGCGCTCGCGGACCAACCCGCAGTTCAACCGCGACGTCCTTCCCGCGTCGCTCAGCCCCCACGGCGTCGGCTATGAGCATTTGCCCGAGCTCGGCGGGCTCAGGGGCCTTCAGCGCGGCGCGCCGCCCGGCGTCAACGGCTTTTGGGAGAACGCGAGCTTCCACAATTACGCCGATTACGCGATGGGCGAGGACTTCCGCTCAGGATTCGAAAAACTGCGCGAGCTCGGGCATGAGGCGCGCTCGGCCGTCATGTGCGCGGAGGCCGTCTGGTGGCGATGCCATCGTCGGATCATTGCGGACTACCTCATCGCCTCGGGCGAGGAGGTTTTCCACATTCTCGGCCCCGGTCACATCGCGCCGGCCCGCATGACGCCCTCGGCGCGGATCACGCCGGAGGGCGCGCTAACCTATCCCGCCCCGCCCGCCGCGCCCGGGGCGAGCCCATGAACCGGACTCGGGCGCCGCTGGATTCGCTCGTCGATGCGCTGCGCGCCCTCCTCGAGACGGCCGGGCCGCGGGCTCAGGCGTTCCTCAGCGACTGGCCCCGGGAATTGATCGCCCGGCCGGTCGGCGCTCGCTCGCTTCCCGTCATCGCCGCTCTGCGAGGCCTGTCGAGCCTCGCCGCACCGGCTGCGCGCGCGCTGGTCGAGGAGGTCGAGGCGCGGGCCCACGAACTCGACTGGCAGCAGACCTATGGCAAAGCCGATTTCGGCGAACGCTTTCTCGACAACTACGGCTTCAACGAATGGGTCGGCCGGCGCGGCGCCTTCGTGAGCGACAGCGTCGCCTGCGGCGTCCTCCTGCTCGGCCCCGAGACCGAATATCCCGACCATTCGCATGAGGCGGAGGAGCTTTATCTGCCGCTCGCGGGCCCCGCCTTCTGGCGGGTCGCGCAATCCCCGTGGCGGCTTCGTCCGCCGGGAGAATGGATCCATCATCCTTCGTGGACGAGCCACGCCATGCGGACGGCCCAACAGCCCCTGCTTGCGGCCTATGTCTGGCGCGGCGGCGATCTTCAGGCAAAGTCGCGCATCGGCCGGTGAGGGCCGGACGAGAATGGAGGATGGCGCGGGGAGAGGGCCTGACGCGCGCAGCTTTGTGCGCGCGCAAAGGCGGCGGGATCGGGCGGGGGGATGCGGCGGCTTATCTCCGCTCAGACGTCGAGGTTCGCCACGGAGAGCGCGTTGTCCTGGATGAACTCGCGCCTGGGCTCCACGATATCGCCCATGAGCTTGACGAAGATGTCGTCG
>DATNBG010000167.1:0-4357 GCA_035572075.1 Roseiarcus sp.
CGCGATGGAAAAGGCCCCAGACCTCTTGCAGGCCGGCCTCCGACAGATAGCCTTCGGGAAAGGGGATCTTCAATTCGTAGCCCTGGCCGACATAGCGAAGGTCCCCGTCCCGAACGAAGCGGACGCCGCCGGCGTCGAGACGGTCCGCCGCGAACTGCGCTTCTAGCCGTCGCTCCATCTCGGCAAGGTCGGCGTTGAGCCGCTCGAGGTCGATCTTTCCGCTGACCTGGAACTGCGTGCGGATCGCGTCATACTTGAGGTCGGTGGTCAGCAGGCCCATGGCCGAGGTGATGCCCGGGTACGGCGGTACGATTACCTCGGGAATGCCGAGCATTCTCGCCACCTCCGCCCCATGCAGCGGCCCCGCGCCGCCGAAGGCGACCAGCGCGAACTCCCGCGGATCAACGCCTTTCTGCACCGTGCGCGAGCGGATCGCATTGGCCATGTTGCTGTTGATGACGGTTAGCACGCCCTCGGCCGCCTCGAGCTTGGCGAGTCCGAGGCGCCCGGCCAGTTCGTCGATCGCGCGGTGAGACGCGGCGTCGTCGAGTTTCATGCTCCCGCCGAGGAAGTCGTCCTTGTCGAGCCGTCCGAGAACCACATTCGCGTCCGTGACGGTCGGCTGCGTTCCGCCGCGTCCATAAGCCGCGGGTCCCGGATCGGCGCCGGCGCTGCGCGGTCCGACGCGAAACGCGCCTCCGTGGTCGACGTAAGCGATCGAGCCGCCGCCGGCGCCGATCGTATGGATGTCGATCATCGGCAGCAGCAGCGGAAACCCGGCGATCGAGGTGCTGCGCGGATCGGTCTCGGCGTAGCGTCCGTCGACGACGAGGCCGATGTCGGCGCTCGTTCCGCCGATGTCGAAGGTGATGAGCTTCCGGCGTCCGCTCAGTTCGCCGACCCAGGCACCGCCGAGCACGCCGGCGGCAAGGCCGGAGAGCAACGTCATGACCGGCCTCTCCTCCACCATCGCCGGCGTGGCCACGCCGCCGTTTGACGCCATGATGCGCAGATCGGCCCGCAGACCGGCGCTTTTCAGGGACGCGTCGAGCTTGCCGATATACGTGCGCATCTTCGGTCCGACGAAAGCGCACAACGCCGCCGTGGTGAAGCGCTCGAATTCGCGGAACTGCGGCGAAACGGACGAAGACGTGGCGATGAAGACGCCGGGCAGCTCGCGCGACAGGACCTCTTTCGCCTTCTCTTCGTGAGCCGGATTGAGGTAGGAGAACAGGAAGCAGACGGCGACCGCTTCGACCCCCTCGTCCTTTAGCGCGCGCGCCGCCGCGATCACGTCCGCCTCATCGAGCGGCTCGAGTTCGGCCCCATGCGGGGGGATGAGGCGTCCCTTCACCACCTTGCGATGGCGGCGCGGAGCGAGCGGCCGGCTCTGCCAGGGCAGCTCCTGGCGGATCGAATAATGCTCGACGCGCTGATGCCTCGCGATATGGACGATGTCGCGGAAGCCCTCGTTGGTCACCATGCCGGTGCGGGCGCCTTTATTTTCCAGCACCGCATTGGTCGCCGTAGTTGTGCCGTGGAGCACATAGTCGATCGAGCCGGGCGATACGCCATTCCCGGCGCAAACCTCGGCGATCCCCTGCAGGATGGCGCGCGACGGATCGTCGGGCGTTGTCGAGACTTTGTGGATCGCAAGCTCGTTCGACGACATGTCGCAGTAGACGATGTCGGTAAAAGTGCCGCCGACATCCACGCCGATCATTCTCATTGTCTCAGTCTCTCAATCTATCTGTCAGAGCGCGCCGCGTCCGTCGGGCATGAGCGCTTCAAGGGCCGATTGCGCCGCCCGCGCGTAGACCCTGAGGCCGCGGCGGATGTCCTTCTCGTCCGTGTCCTCGGATATGTGATGGCTTCTACCGCCGAGGCTCGGGACGAAGAGCATCGCGGCGGGGATTTGGCGTGCGACGATCATCGCATCATGCCCGGCGCCGCTCTGCATCCGCTCGCTCAGCGCGCCTTCGTGTGCGGCCGCGTCCTCGATGCGAGCTGCGAGACGCTCGTCCGTATCGGTCGGCTCGATCCGGCCAATCACGGCCGACGTCGCGCTCACGCCATCGGCGCCGTCCATTCGGGCAACCAAGGCGCGGAGCGCCTCGTCCATCCGGTCCAGGACCGCCGTCGATAGGTCGCGAAACTCGACAACGATCTCCGCTTCGTCGGGAACCACGTTCGCCGCGCCGGGCTTCACGCCGACGACGCCGAGATTCCAGACGGAAGCCGGCGAGCCTGTCTCGCGCAGCGTCTTCGCAGCCGCAAGCGCGAAGGCGTGCATCGCCATGCCGGCGTCGCGCCGCATCGCCATCGGCGTCGTGCCGGCGTGGTCCGCCCGGCCCTCGAAACGCACGCGACGGCGACGCACGCCAACGATCCCGGTCACGACGCCGATGTGACGCCCGCTTTCGATGAGGCGCGGGCCCTGCTCGATATGCGCTTCCAGGAATACGCGGTGGCGTTCCGATTCGAGCCGCGCAAGCGGCCTTGCCGACCAGCCGAGGCCGTCCAGCCGGCCGCCCAGCGATTCGCCCGCGGCGTTGCGCGCGCTCTGAAGATCCGAGGGCGCAAGCGCGCCGCAGAACGAGCGGCTTCCGGCGCAAGCGAGGAAGGTCCCCTCCTCGTCGGAAAAGGAGATAGCGTCGACCCCTACCGCCGCGTGCGGATGGGTCGCCCGATACGCGCGCGCGACCTCGAGCGCGAAGACGACGCCGAGCGCGCCGTCCAGCCAGCCGCCATTGGGCACGCTGTCGGAATGCGATCCGGCGAGCAGGGCGACCCGCGCGGAGGGCGAGCGCCCGAACACATTGCCGATTCCGTCGATCGTTGCGCTCAGTCCCGCTTCCGCCATCCGGTCGCGCAGCCATTCCCGGGCGGCGACGTCCGCCTCCGTCAAAGCGGGACGATTGACGCCGGTTCCGGCCTTCCCGAACTGGGCAAGCGAGCGAAGATCGGCAAGCGCGCGATCCTCGTCCAGTCCGTCCATTGCATCGCTCCGGCTTTTCTCTTTCGAGCGAATTGGTCAGGCTCACAACAGCGAAAGATTGCATTTCGAATACAGAATTGATATTTTTCTGTCTAGGGGCCCGGCAAGTCTCCACGGTTGATCTCCGCGAAAAAGGGGCCGCATGCTAGCCCCTGTGATCCCCAAGGGAGGAACTCATGAAAATAAAGATAGCGCTTGCGGGCGTCGTGGCGGCGATTCAATTCTTCGTTGGCGCTGCGCTGGCGGAAAGCCCGGACGCGACGCGCGCCCACGAGCAGCTTGAACCCTACCGAAAGCTTCCGACCTTTCAGGCCCCGGGGGAACCTTTCGATGCGGCCGCCTGCATGAAGGGCAAGTCCATCCTCACAATACCCGCCTCGAGCGCGGTGCCCTTCATCAAGACGATCCAGGCCTCGATGAGCAAGGTCGCCAAGGATGTCGGGTTCACCCTGAAGGTGTGGGAGAATCAGGGCCAGCCGACCCAGTGGGTGCAGGGTTTCGACTACGCGATCAACAACAAGTTCAACCTGATCGACCTCATGGCGGGCGCCGACCCGCGATTTCTCGAGCCGCAAGTGAAGGCGGCGGAGGCCGCTGGGCTCAAGGTCGTCGCGGCTCACCTGACCGGATATGAGCAGCCCGCGCCGGCGGGCGTCAGCGGCGTGGTTCCGATTGACTACAAGCGCGCTGGCGCGCTTCTTGCTGACTGGGCGATCTGGAAGACGGACGGCAAGGCCAACGCGATCGTGGTCGGCATCAACGATGTGCTCTCGACGGACTCCATGATGAGCGGCGTCAAGGAAGAATTCGCCAAATGTCCGAATTGCAAGTGGAGCTACGTCAACGTCAACATTCCGGAGATGGCGACGAAAACGCAAACGAACGTGCAAGGGGCGCTGACCGCGGACCCGACGGTCAACTTCGTGATTCCAATCTACGACGTGCTAACGCAGTGGGTCGTGCCCGCGGTGACGATCACCGGCCGCACGGGTAAAGTGAAGATCGCGACCTTCAACGGAACGCCCTTTGCGATCGGGCTGGTTCAGGAGGGCAAGGTCGACCTGGACATCGGCGAGAATCTGGACTGGATCGGACATGCGGTCGTCGACGCCGAAATGCGGATGCTGTGCGGCCTGCCCACCGTGAAAGATCCGAAGATCCCGCTCTTGATCTTCGACAAGAGCAACGCCGACACCGCCGGCAAGCCTCCCCAGGTGAACACCGGCTATGGCGACGCCTATATCGAGGGATATCGCAAGCTGTGGCAGTTGCACTAGGCCGCGCGAGCGAGGCCGGGCCGGGAGACGCCGCTCAGGCGGATTTCCCGGTTCTTCGCGTCGAGCGGCTGTCGAAGAGCTT
>DATNBG010000168.1:0-7175 GCA_035572075.1 Roseiarcus sp.
CCCGACGAGATTTCGGCGCGCTTCGACAATTGGTTCCTGGCTCTCGTGGCCGCGCTCACCTTTGCGGTCGCGACCCTCGGCATCAACGTGGTGGCCAATTTCGTTTCGCCGGCGTTCGACTTCTCCAACGCGTTCCCCAGCATGATCGACTTCAAGAAGGGCGGCTATATTGCTGCGCTGATCGCGCTCGTCCTCTATCCCTTCGCGCCATGGGAAGGGAGCGCAGCGAGTTTCGTGGGAATCATCGGCTCGACGATGGGGCCGATCTTCGGCGTCCTCATGGTGGACTACTATCTCATCCGCAACGGCGAGGTGGACGTTCCCGAACTTTATCGCGAGGAGGGCGTCTATCGCTATACGAACGGCTGGAACGTCAACGCGGTGATCGCCGCCGCGGTCGGCGCCGTCTTCTCCAGCATCCTGCCGAACTTGACCAGCATTCTGCCGTCGTGGTGGGGCGTCTATGGCTGGTTTTTCGGCGTGGCGATCGGCGGTGCGGTCTATTACGCGCTGGTCAAGGCGCGCGGAGCGCCGGCCCCACGCGCGGTCCGCCCGGCCGAATAGGGCGTCGTCCGCATGGACAGGTCGCTTCGATGAGGCGCGCTCTCTTGGCCATCGAGGTCGTTTTGTCGTTGACTGTTTCCGCGTTCGGCGCAGAGAGCCAGCCTTCGCAAACATCCTCGCAAAAGGCTCAATCGAAAGAAGCGTGCCGATCAAAGTGCGAAACGCAGTACAGCGAGTTCCAGTGCACGGAAGGCATAGCTCCGATGCACGGCCCTTGCGAACAATTCAATGAATGCTTGCAGGATTGCGATTGATCGCTCGGCGAGAGTGCGGGCCGGAAGCGCCTTCCGGCCCGACTCGAACTGCCGCGCTTAGGCCTTGCTGGCCAACTGCCCTCCAAGCGGCAGCGAGCGAATGCGTTTGCCGCTCGCCGCAAAGATGGCGTTCATGAGCGCGGGCGCAACCGGCGGCACGCCCGGCTCGCCGACGCCGCCGAGATGCATGTCGTAGCCGTGCGGCACGATATAGACATGCGTCTCACGCGGCGCGTCGCTGATACGCAGCACCAGATAGTCGTCAAGGTTGCTCTGTTCGACCCTACCGTTCTTGAAGGAGATTTCGTTCATCAAGCCGACGCCCAGGCCCATGATGACCGCTCCCTCGAATTGGGAGCGGACGCGGTCCGGGTTCACGGTCGGGCCGCAATCGACTGCGATGTCGACACGGGGGATGGTCACCTTGCCCTTCTCGTCGACCGCGGCTTCGATAACCGCCGCGACGTAGCTCACGAAGCTGCGATGAGCGGCCAGGCCGAGACCATGCCCTTTCGGGACTTGTCGACCCCACCCCGCCTTTTCGGTGACGAGTTCGACAACGTTGCGCAATCGCCCGGTGTCGATCGGGTAAACCTCCGGATTCTCGCCATAGTCCCAGAAGTTCTTCACGTTCCCGAGGTCGACGATGCGGGGCGAGCCGATCAGATCGAGCAGGAACGCCTTCTGATCCTTACCTGCCGCCGCGGCCAGTTCGGCGACGAAGGACTGGATAGCGAACCCGTGCGGCACGTTCGACACTGAGCGCCACCAGCCGATCTTGGTGTGCGCTTCGGCTTCGCCGTTCTCAAGGCTGAGGTTCTTGACGTCGAAGGGCAGGTCGGACATGCCCTGCCCCAACTCCCAATTGAGTTCGTGCCTGGGATCGGGCGCGACGAACAGCGCCCCGATCGTCGGCGCGACGCTGTTGTGCCGCCACGCGACCACCTTGCCGTCCTTGTCGAGGCCCGCCTCGAGGCGTTCGAGCGACACCGTGTGGAAGAAGTCGTTGTGGATGTCGTCCTCGCGGGTCCAAACGACCTTGACCGGCGCCCCGCCGACCGCTTTCGAGCACAACGCCGCCTCGACCGCGAAGTCCGGCTTCGACTTGCGGCCGAAGCCGCCACCCAGAAGCGTCACGTTGACGGTGACGTTCTCGGGCGCAAGCCCCAGATATTTGGCGACCAGATCATGCGCCGCCTGCGGGCTCTGCACGCTGGTCCAGACCTCGGCCTTGCCGTCGGCGATCCGGCAGGTCGCGGACGGAGGCTCCATCGTCGCGTGCGCATTGTGAGGAATGTAGTACTCGGCCTCGACCTTCTTGTCCGCGCTCGCATAAGCAGCGGCGAAGTCGCCGTCGGCGCGCACCACCTTGCCAGGCTGTCTGGCGGTCGCCTCCAGCGCTGCGCGGTAGCTCTGCGAATCGTAAGTTGCGTGCGGGCCGTCGTCCCACGTGATCTTCAGCGCCTTGCGGCCCTGGATCGCGGCCCAGGTGTTGTCGGCGATGACGGCGATGCCGCCGGACGGCTGGAACATCATGGGATAAGAGGGCGCCGGGATCTCGACAATCTGGACGACGCCCGGGACTTTCTTGGCGTCCATCGCGTCGTAGGAGGTCACCTTGCCCCCCATGACCGGCGGCCGCGCGATGACCGCGTACTTCTGGCCAGGCAAGCGGACGTCCTGCCCGTAGATCGCCCGGCCGGTGGTGATATTGAAGCCGTCGACGATGTTGGTCCCTTCCTTGCCGATGTAGCGGAACTGCGAAGGGTCCTTGAGCTTGAGGCTCTCGGTCGCCGGGACAGGGAGCTTGCTGGCGTCGGCGGCGAGCTCGCCGTAGCCGAGCGTCTTTCCGGTCGACTTCTGAGCGACCTCGTGGTTCTTCGCCTCGACGTCGGAGACATCGACGCCCCAGCGTTTGGCGGCGGCCGCTTCCAGCATCATGCGCGCGGCGGCGCCAACCTGCCGCATCGGCACAATGAAATGGCGGGTCGAACGCGATCCGTCGGTGTCCTGGTTCCCGTACCGGACCTCGTCGCCGGTCGCCTGAGCGATTTTCACTTTTGTCCAGTCGGCGTCGAGCTCGTCGGCAACGATCAGCGGCATGCCAGTCCTCACCCCCTGCCCCATCTCGGAGCGATGGCAGACGATGGTGACGGTTCCGTCGGGCGCAATCGAGACGAACGCCTCAGGGTTGTTCACGGCGCCGTGCGGCATCCCGTCGGCGCCCCATTTGGGCGCGGCGGCTGCGTGCGCCGCGCGGTGCGGCAGGATGGTCAGCGCGAGGACGAGTCCTCCCGTTGCGGCCATGCCCTTGAGGGCGCTGCGGCGGCTGACATTCTCAATGCTGGACGGCGGCGCGATTCCGCGAAGATGCTTGGTCATGGGTCATGCTCCCGCAGCTTGCTTGATGGCGGCGCGAATGCGCTGATACGTCCCGCAGCGGCAGATGTTGCCGTACATCGTGTTGTCGATGTCGTCATCGGAGGGATGGGGCGTCTGTTTCAGGAGTGCCGCGGCCTGCATGATCTGGCCCGCCTGGCAATAGCCGCACTGGGGCACGTTGAGCGCCCGCCAAGCCTTCTGAAGGGCGTGATTGCCGTCAGGGTCGAGGCCTTCGATGGTGGTGACCTGTTTGCCGTTCGCGTCGCTCATCTGCGTCTGGCATGACCGGGTCGCCTCGCCGTCGAGATGGATCGTGCAGGCGCCGCAGGCGGCCACGCCGCAGCCGAATTTCGTCCCGGTGAGCCCGAGGACGTCGCGCAAGTACCAGAGCACAGGCATCGACGGATCGCCGTCGAAGGACTGCGTCTGGCCGTTCACTCGCAGAGTGATCATGTTCGCCTCCCTGATGCAGATTGTACCGCGAAGATCGTAAAAACGCGCCTCGAGATTGTTTGGCGGCCGGCCTGGAAAACTATTCGCGCAACGACAACTGTACAGGGCTAGAACAGAATTCGAGACAAGGCAATCGAGAACGCGTTATATTGTATCAGATACAGCGACGTTGCAGAGGAACCAGCGTCAACGCGGCCGGATATCGTCCTACGGCGGGTCGTCTGACATAAGCTGCGCCAGGCGTATCGCGCTTGACAGGCGCGGCCGGTCGGATCGAGCTTGGTCCCGAACAACCAGGGAGGATCGCATGTTGACGCGACGAGGATTCGCCGGTTGCGCTCTATGCGCTGTCACCGGTTTCGTGGCGACTCGCGCTCATGCACAGAATGCGCCGGGCGGGTTGAAGCGCACCATCATCACACGCACGGACGGGCCCATGGACGGCTACGAGGCGGTGGACGTCCGCGTCGATCTCGGTCCCGGCGCGGTCGTCGCGCGCCACACTCATCCCGGGATCGAGTCGAGCTATGTCGTGGAGGGCGCTCTGGAGCTCAGCGTCGACGGCGAGGGGACGCGGACCTTCAAGGCGGGCGACGGATTCCAGGTTCCCACGAAGAGGCCCCATAGCGGAAAGAACGGCGACAAGCCGACGGTTCTTGCGATCACCTACATTGTCGAGAAAGGCAAGCCGCTCGCCTCGCCCGCCTGAGGCCGAGCGTTACGTCACGATGAAGATCTTATCGTCGATGACGATCGCTCGCGTCACCACGACGGCCGCCTGAGAACGTCCGCCGCGTCGAGCGCGCCCTGCGCTCGAGGATCGCCGGCGCTAAACATGACGACCGTGACGCCAAACTGGTCGAAGGCCTCGACGTAGACCGGGTCGAGGCGGAAGGCGCTGTAGCCGTTCTCGAGCGTCAGTTCGGCCGCCCGCCGCAGCGTCCTGTCGCGAACGAAGGGCGCCGCCGGCGAATCGACGTCCAGCCGCACCATATTCGGGGCAAGCGGATATTCCTGGACGCTGGCGCAGGCCGCCACGCCGAGAGCGGCGATGGCGGCGACGAGCAGGTTACGCGACGCCGCGCGGAAGCCGCGTGAAGGATCGCCGGCGGACGCTCGCTCCAGAGGCTTCAAATCATGGTTCATGATCGAGTGAGTTGGAATGGTCGGAGTGGCGGGATTCGAACCCACGACCCCTAGTCCCCCAGACTAGTGCGCTAACCGGGCTGCGCTACACTCCGACGGCGCCCCTTATAGGGAGGGCCCGCGCGCCGCGCAACGGCGCGCGGCCTCTTGGGCAAGCGGGTCAAGAGCCGGGCGCGCGGGCTTGCGCGAGGATTCGTTCCGCGTCCCGGATCCCGGCCAGCGCTTCGCGCAGGGCCGCGAGCTCGTCGTCCGGAAGCCTGGCGGAACGGGCGCCGCTCGCGTCCGGACGCACCTCAGGCGCGGCCGCGGGCCCGGCGGCCGCCGCTTCGGCGGATTCGGCCGACGGTCCGTTGCGCGGCGCGGCGGCCGACAGCGCCTGAACGCCCTGCTCCTTGAACAGCTTCTGGACGCCCTTGATCGTGTAGCCTTCCTCGTAGAGCAGGCGCTTGATCAGCCTCAGCCGGTCGATGTCGTCGGGGCGGTAATAGCGCCGCCCCCCTGCCCGCTTGAGCGGCTTAATCTGGGGAAAGCGGGTTTCCCAGAAGCGCAGCACATGTTGCGGCAGGTCCAGCGAGTCCGCGACTTCGCGAATCGTCCGGTAGGCTTCCGGGCTCTTTTCCATCGGCGCGGTCTCCGGCGCCCGCGGGGAGAGAATCATGGGCCGCCTCCGTTTGGCGTTGGCTCACTATCGGCCGGCCGGAAAAGAAACGCCAGAGGGACGCTTGGCCCCCGCCCTACCCTTTTTCCGGTCCGTCGCGCCCGTTGATCTTGGCCTTCAGCACGTTGGACGGCTTGAACACCATCACCCGGCGGGGAAGGATCGGCACCTCGACGCCGGTCTTGGGATTGCGGCCCACCCGCTCGCCTTTCGAGCGGACGACGAACGAGCCAAAGCCGCTGAGCTTGACGGTCTCGCCGCGCGCGGCCGCGTCGCAGATTTCGTCCAGAACCGACTGGACCAGCACCGCCGACTCGGTGCGCGACAATCCGAGCTTCTGATAAACGACCTCAGAGAGATCGGCGCGAGTCACGGTCTTACCGGATTCGCGGCCAAGCCTAGCGTTCGCCATTTCGAGCCCCACTCAAACTTCCCCCCGTCGCGGCGACAGCCCTCAATCGCGCAAGCCCGCAAGGCCGCCCGCGTCGGACTCTCTTTCCGGCCCCGTCAAATCGATCAGGGTCGAGCCTATAGTCGGCGCGAATGAAAATCCATGGCCGTCGCGCTGCGCCGCCCGGCGCTGATGCGACCCGGCCCTCCGTCTTGCGTCCTCCCGCAATCATGCCTCATAGGCGAGCCTAGCAAATGACGCGAGGAGTGTCGATTGAGTGAATTGGAACGGGGCGGACCGGCCCGGATCGCGCTGGTGACCGGCGCCTCGCGCGGCGTTGGCCGCGCGGCGGCCCTCGCCTTGGCCAGGTCGGGCGCGCATGTGGTGGCGCTGGCCCGCACGCAGGGCGCGCTTGAGGAACTCGACGACGAAATTCGCGCGCTTGAAAGCTCGGGGCCGGAGGCGACGACGCTGGTTCCCATGGACTTGCGCGACTTCGCCGCCATCGACCGGCTGGGCGAGGCCCTCTATCGCCGGTGGGGCCGGCTTGACGTCTTCGTGGGCAATGCCGGCGTTCTGGGCCTGCTGACCCCCCTCCACCAGCTCGACCCGAAGACATGGGACGAGGTGATGGCGATCAACGTGACCGCCAACTGGCGCCTCGTCCGGTCGCTCGACCCGCTCTTGCGCCGCTCCGCCGCGGGGCGGGTCGCGTTCATAACCTCGGGCGTGGCGAGCCGGGCGGAGCTGCGCGCCTATTGGGGCCCGTATGCGATTTCGAAGGCCGCGCTCGACGCCCTCGCCCGCACCTACGCCGCCGAGACCCTCAACACGTCGAACATCCGCGTCATGCTGATCAATCCGGGACAGCTGAGAACCCGGATGCGGGCGACCGCCATGCCCGCCGAAGACCCCTCAACCCTGCGCACCCCCGAGGACCTCGCGCCCAAGATCGTCGAGATCTGCTCGCCGGAATGGACCGAAACGGGCAAGCTCTACGATTTTCCCAGTGACCGGGTTCTGAGCTTCCGCGGCCCCGCCTGAAGCGGCGGCGCCGGCCAAGATCGGCCTTGCGGAGTTGAGGCCGCCCCTATATGAGAAGCGCCTCGTTTTCGTCCCGCCGGGGGCTGAACGGAGGGCCGCGCGCTCGCTTCAAGCGAGCGCACGGCAGGGCGCTGGCGCCCGGCCTCCCGTGTTCCCGCCTTCGAACGATCCGGTTCGAGCCTTTCCCGGGCTCGAGGGGCTCCGCGCGGGATGAAGGATTGAACCAGAAAGGCCGAAAATGGCTCTCTATGAGCATATCTTCCTGGCGCGCCAGGACGTCACG
>DATNBG010000169.1:0-2403 GCA_035572075.1 Roseiarcus sp.
GGATCGTCGCTTCGCGCAAGCCCGCGTCGACCTCGAAGGCCACCCCGGGGCAGGCGCCGCCGCGATCGAGCCCGAGCACCAGGCCGGGCCGGTCGGGCGAGCCGCGATAGACATGGGAAAAGACGCAGAGACTCCTGCGCCAGCCGCGCAGCAGCGCCGTGCAGCGCCTCGCATAGGCGAAGCCGGGTCGCCACATCAGCGACCCGTATCCGAACACCCAGAGGCTGCCGTCCGGAGCGGGCTCGCCGAAGGCCGCGGAGGTCACGGCGCCGGCTCTTCGCCTTCGGCGGCGCGACGGCCGAAGTCCGGCTGAGCCGTCTCCTGGCCCTCGGCGACAATCCCCAGCCTTATCGCCCGGGTTCGGGTGAAGAGCGCGAACAGCCCGTCGCCATCCTCGCGCCGGATCATGCGCTGCAAGGCCGTCAGGTCCTCGTTGAACCGGCCGAGCATTTCCAGCACCGCATCCTTGTTGTGAAGGAAAACGTCGCGCCACATCGTAGGATCCGAAGCGGCGATCCGGGTGAAATCGCGGAAGCCGCCTGCCGAGAACTTGATCACCTCGGACTGCGTCACTTCCTCGAGATCGGCAGCGGTGCCGACAATGTTATAGGCGATGAGATGCGGCACGTGGCTGGTGATCGCCAGCACGAGATCATGGTGCCCGGCGCTCATGGTCTCGACATGCGCTCCCAACGCTTCCCAAAACGCCTGCACCTTCGCGACCGCCTCTTCGTCCGTTCCCTCAGGCGGGGTGAGAATGCACCAGCGGTTGATGAACAGGCTCGCGAATCCGGCGTCCGGGCCCGACTGCTCGGTGCCCGCCACCGGATGCGCCGGCACAAGGCGCGCATGATGGGGCAGCACGGATTTAAGCGCCGCGATAACCGCGCCCTTGACCGAGCCGACGTCCGAGACAATGGCCCGTGGCCGAAGCGCTGGCGCGATGGCGCGCCCGATCGCCTCGTTGGCGCCGACCGGCGCGCAGAGGATGACGCAATCGGCGTCGCGGACAGCTCGCGCCGGATCGTCGGTGACGGCGTCGCCAAGGGAAAGCGCCTTCGCACGCTCCAGCGCGTCAACCGACCGGTCGGCAAGAACGATCCGCCGCGCGGCATGGCGCCGGCGCGCGGCGCGCGCGATCGACGAACCGATCAGCCCAACGCCGACGATCGCCAGTTCCTCGAAGATCGGCGCGGGCAGCGGCGGCCCGAGCCGCTCAACCACCTTCGCCTCGCATGAACTCGGCAAGCGCCCCGACCACGCCCCTGTTGGCCTCCTCGGTCCCCACCGTCAGACGAAGCGAGTCCGGCAGCCCATAAGCCGCGACCGCGCGCAGGATGAACCCGCGCGCGCTTAAAAAGGCGTCCGCGTCGGCGGCGCTCCGGCCGGGTTCGCTCGGGAAGGTCAGAAGAAGGAAGTTGCCGACGCTCGGCGTCACCTCGATCCCGAGCCTGGCGATTCTCCCGGCGAGCCAAGGTAGCCAGCGCGCATTGTGCGCGGCCGCGCTTTCGATATGCGCGGCGTCTTCGAGGCTCGCGACGCCCGCCGCCTGCGCCGCCCCGTTCAGGTTGAACGGCCCGCGCACCCGGTTCAACGCGTCGACGACATGGTCCGAACCATAGGCCCAGCCGATTCTCAAGCCCGCAAGCCCATGAATCTTGGAGAAGGTCCGCGTCATGACGACGTTGTCTGCGCTCGAAGCCAATTCCGCGCCCGCCGCATAATCGTTGCGGCTCACGTATTCAGCATAGGCCGCGTCGATGACCATGAGCGTGTGCGGCGGCAGGCCCGCATGCAGGCGCTTCACCTCGGAGAAGGGGATATAGGTCCCGGTCGGATTGTTCGGGTTGGCGAGATAGACGATTTTGGTCCGGTCGCTTGCCTTTGCAAGCATCGCGTCCACGCTCGCGGTCCTGTCCCGCTCCTCGGCGACGACCGGAACGCCGCCCGCGGCGCGAATGCAGATCGGATAGGTCAGAAAGCCATATTGGCTATAGAGCCCCTCGTCGCCGGGATGGATAAAGACGTGGGCGAGCAGCGCCAGCAGCTCGTCGGAGCCGTTGCCGCAGATGATCCGGGCGGGATCGAGGCCATAACGGGCGCCGATCGCCTCGCGCAGCTCGGTCGAGGCGCCGTCGGGATAGAATTCGAGACGGCCGGCGAGCGCGCGCACCGCTTCGACGGCTTTCGGCGAAGGGCCGAGCGGCGATTCATTCGACGAGAGCTTGTGGACCTTGTCCAGGCCATGAACCCGGCTTTTCCCCGGCACGTAGGGGTCGATCGCCAGGATTTCCGGGCGCGGCTGAGGTTTGCGGGCGACGTGGGAAGTCATTGCGGGTGCGATTAGCCTCAATTCGCAGGCTTGTGCAACGCGGAAGCGTCAAACCGGCTCGCGTGCGCGCC
>DATNBG010000170.1:0-6208 GCA_035572075.1 Roseiarcus sp.
CCAGCCATCGCCGAAGAAACGGATTGCGTCGCCGAGCTTGAGCTTGTCGTCGCCTGTCTCGATCCCTCCGTAGCAGGCTGAGCCTGGGCTGGTGAGCACGCATTGCCCGACGCGGTTTTGCAGTTGCTTCTGCAGCTCCGCGGTCGAGACCGCGAACATGAGCACGCGCACGCCCGGGCGTCCGTCCGGCGTTTGTTCCGGGGATCGAACGCTCTCGACGTCCGCTTCGCAACCGCAGCCGATCACGGAAGTGGCGAAACCCGTCATCGTCTCCGCCGCCTGCTTCGCCCAACGCTCGGTGGGCGCCGTGATGACGAGAGCGGTCGCTCGCATGTCAAACGCTTCCGCGAAAGTGTCGTCGATGGCGATTCCGTTGGCTGTCAGCTCCGGCATGCGACCGCCTCGAAGGGTTGCGGCCGCGCGATGGCGCCTTCGGGCACGCGCATGAAATCAGACGGCAGGCCGTAACGCTGGTCGTAATAGTCGTTCATGCGGCGCCGCATCGACGCCTCGACGGTAGGCGTCACATTCAGCGCGCGGCCAAATCGGACCTGCGTCACCTCGCCGTCGCGCACGACGAGCTCGCCGTCCTTATAGACGCGCGCCGCGGCGCGAAACATTTGCGCAATGTCCTTGCCAGGGCGGTAGAGCGCGATGTCGGCGCGCGCGCCTTGGCCGAGATGCCCGCGATCGGGGAGGCCCAGCAGTTTCGCCGGCGCCGCGCGCGTCATGATCGCGATTTCGCTTAATGTATATTCGCGCGTCAGCGATGGCAGCGTCGTCACCGCCAACGCCTCCTTCTGCAGGCGGGACAGCCATTCGGCGCGCACGTCCTTGTCCATCAGCAGCGCGAAGATCTCGGGGTAGGCCGTGAACGGCGCGCCATTCGGGTGGTCGGTGGTGAAGAACACGCGCCACGGATCGTCGATCATGAGGAACAGCTCGAGGCCGGCCGCGAATTGCACCGCATTATGAAAACTGCCGGCGCGATATTCATAAGGCACGATTCCGCCGCCGTTCGAATCCCCGTCGATGATGGCGTATTTCTTCGGCCGCGCCTGGCCGCGGGCGGAGAATTGCCTCAGCACGTCGGACGAGATCGTCACCGTCTGCCCGAACATCGCCTGGCCCACGTCGATGGTGACGTTCCTGGCGGCGTTGACCGCCTCGGCGAGCTGGGGCGCGGCGGAGGAAAAGCCTTGCGGCCCCTCTTTGCCGTAAGCGTAGAACTGAAGATGGGCCAAATGCAGCGGCAGGTCCTCCGCCGCGGCGATCGTCGCGAGCGCGGTCTCGAAGTTTCCAGGCAGGCCGAGATTGTTGCAGTGAACGTGCAACGGATGCGGAACGCCGGCCTCGTGGACCGCCTTTTGCAGCGCCTTCATGATCGCGCGGCTGGTCACACCATAATAGGGAACCACATCGTCGAAAGAAAAGCTGCGGACGTTGTCCTTGAACGCCGCCACCCCGCCGGGGTTGACGACCTTGATCCCGAGCGCCCGCGTCGTCTGCAACGTCCAGGCGACATGATCGCGGATCGCGCTTGGGCCATCGTCTGAGCGCATGAGGCCGAGCGTGAAATCGTCATTGCCGAGAATGGCCAGGATCGCCTTGTCGATGATCGGCGTGTCTGCGAGTTCCAGATGCGCGTGCAGGGCGTGATGCGGCGAGATCGCCGGCTCGACCACGGTGGTGAAGCCCATCTCGGCGTAGAGCCGGCCGGTCTCGAACGTCGTCCACCCCACTTGCGAGAGCGGCGTCGAGTCGGGGCGGCGCGCATGGGCGCGATGCTGTTCGGGCAGCATGAGGCGGGCGGTGTTCACGTTCGCGCCCGCGATATGCGAATGGATGTCGATGCCGCCGGCCATGGCGACAAGCCCGGTCGCGTCGACCGTCTCATCAGCTTGAGCGTCCTCAGGCGGCGCGACGATCTTGCCGTCGCGGATCCAGAGATCCCCGACTTCGTCGCGCCGGTTGGCGGGATCGACGATGCGCGCGTTTCTGATGCGGATCAGCATGACGAAGCGTTCGCTTCCGCGAAGCGCGCGCCGATGCGCTCGAGAGCATGCGCCGCGCTTGGCGCGGCGCTGGGCGCGGAGGCGGTCACCGCGACCAGGGTCCCGGCGTCGGGGACATGCATGACCGCGTCATGATCAACGCCGGGGCGTCCGATCGCGATATGGACATCCGGCGCCTTGGCGGACTCAGCCGTTCGCCCGCACAAGGCAATGACCTTCGCCGCTCCCGCCCATACGGGCGGCGGCGCGCCGAAGGCGGAGATCCACAACACGCAGTCGCTCTCTCCCGACGCGACCAGGCGCTCGGCGTCGAACCGCCACGGGTCATGGATTGGCGGCCTCACGCCGAACCCGGTCCGCACGGGCAGGCCGGCCATCCATCCGCAAGCGGCGAGCACGCCCGCGCCGTTGTCCGGCGCGGCGAGCGGCAGGGTCGAGAACCGCGTGGTTTCGTTGAGCTCGCGGACGAGGCCGTGGAGCATCTCGATCTCGAGCGCGCTCAGACTTGCCGGAGTCCAGACCGCGACGCCGAAGCGGGCGCCTTTCAGGGCGGCGGCGAGCGCGTCGAGCGCCGGCAAAGGAAGCGGGGCTTGCGCGACCGGGCGCCCTTTGACCCGCGCGCGCAACGCGGCGAGATTGGCGGCCAGCGTCGCGCCGCGGCCCGCGGCGACGACTTCGATATCGCCGCCAAAGCTTGGGATCGTTGCGTCCGCTTGCGGCGCCAGCCACACGATGCGCCGCTCGACATCCGCGCCCTCCGGCCTCGCCGGCGGCTGCAACAGCCGCTCCGCGAGTTGAGGCCAAGCTTCCGTAAAACCGTCGCCGACGAGCATGACGAGATCGGCTCGTACGCGCGCTTCGAGAGGCGTTGTGAGCATGACGCCGGTTTCGCGCAAAGAGTCGAGATCGCGCATGAGCGCCGCCGAATGCATGTGCTCGATGACCCCGCCGGTCTGTTCGGCGAGCGCGACCGCCGCCCTCGCTCCCGCGACATCCGCGCCCAAACCAGCGATCAGCGGTTGAGTGCTTCGCGCGAGGAGCCGAGCCGCAGCGCGAGCCGCCTCGTCGAGCGATGCAGGCTCGCCGCCGACCGATGCCGCGGCGCGCACGCCGGTTGGATCCTTCAGTGACATAGGCTCCGCCCGAAGTTCAGCGCCGGCGCCCCATGAGGCCGGAAATTTGCGACTCGACTGGACAAATCCCAAGCGAGCGGGTTCAATCGCATCGCGATCGTTCGCATCTCAGCGACAAACAATAGCGCAGCCCAAGGAAATGCCTAGCCCTCGCCGCCAAGTTCTTGAACGGCCGAACATCGGCGTGGAATGATCGACCCTCCGGCGATTCTCATCGTGGCCTATTCCGCACGCGCGCTTAGCTCCTCCGCCGCCCGCGCCGGATTCGCTCCGCTGTCGATTGACGTTTTTGGCGATGACGATACGAGAGAGACGAGTCTCGCCTGCGTAAAGCTCGACGGCGGATTGGCGGATGGATTCGAGCCCGGCAAGGTCGCCCGCGCCGTCGAGGCGCTGGCGGAAGCGCACGATCCGGTTGGCCTTGTCTATGGCGCGGGCTTCGAGCATCAGCCGGAGACGCTCGCCGCGATCTCCGGCGCCATCAAGGTATTTGGCAATAGCCCGGCGACGTTGAGCGCCGCCAAGGATCCGCTCGCGCTCGCGCGCCTTTGCGAGGCGAATGGCGTCCGACATCCGCAGGTTGCGTTTGCGCCGCCGGACGATCCGGAGCTATGGCTGACGAAGAAGCGGGGCGCCGCCGGAGGCGCCCATATCGCCGCGGCGCGTGGCGCGGGCCGCGCTCCGCCGGATTGTTATTATCAGGTTCGTGTCGCCGGAACGAGCGTCTCGGCGCTCTTCCTGGCGAGCGGAGGAAAAGCCGCTATCATCGGGCTGAGCATGCAGTGGACCGCGCCAACGCCGGCCGCGCCGTTTCGATATGGCGGCGCTGTCGGTCCCGTGGACGTCGGCCGGGCGCAGGCGGGGAAAATCGCTCGCGCTGTCGACGTCGCTGCTTCCGAATTGGACCTCGTCGGGCTCAACAGCGCCGATTTCCTCCTTTCGCCGGACGCGGTCTGGCTCATCGAGATCAATCCACGGCCCGGCGCGACGCTGGATGTGTTCGAATCGAACGAGGCCCCGCTGTTCGCGCGCCACCTCGCCGCCTGCGAAGGGCGTCTTTCGCCGATGCCCCCGAGCATGGCGTGCAAAGCCGCCGAGATCGTTTACGCGCCTTGCGACATTGTGTTGCGCAAAGATAGGAATTGGCCCGATTGGGCGGTCGATCGCTCGCCGCCGGGAACGCACATCGCCGCCGACGATCCCCTGTGCACGATTCTCGCCTCTGGCGCGACCGCCGATTTGGCGCGAGCCTGCGCGCGCGAGCGGGCGAAGGACATCATCGAGCGCGTGCGGGAGGCGACTCATTGAGCGACGGCGAAACCTTGAGCGTCAATCGGCGCGCCGCCGAACTCACCGCCGCCCTCAGGCGCGACGCGGCCCTGCTCAACCTCGGCGTCGCCGCAGGCCCGCTCGGGGAAACGCTGATCGACGCCGGAGGCGGCCGCTATCGCGGCGGCGTCGAAGCGGGCTTGCGCATCGCGGAAATCTGCATGGGCGGACTTGGGACGGCGCGGCTTCTCCCGGACAGCGCGACGCCCCGCTGGCCCTGGACGATCGCGGTTCATTCGCCTCAGCCGGTCATCGCCTGTCTCGGCAGCCAATATGCGGGCTGGAGCCTGGCCCACGGGGAAGGCAAGGACGCGTTCTTCGCTCTCGGCTCGGGACCTGCTCGAGCGCTGGCGCAGAAGGAGGCGATCTTCAACGACATCGGCTATCGGGACGAAGCCGATGTCGCGACCCTGATCATCGAAAGCGGGCGTCCGCCGCCGCCCGAGATCGTGGAGAAGGTCGCGCGCGATTGCGGCGTCAAGCCGTCGGCGCTGACGGTGATCTACGCCCCGACGCAGAGCCTGGCCGGGGCGGCGCAGGTGGTCGCGCGCGTGCTGGAAGTGGCCCTGCACAAGGCCCATGAGCTCAAGTTCCCGCTGGAGCGGATTGTCGATGGCATGGGCGCCGCGCCCCTGAGCCCTCCGCATCCGGATTTCGTCGCCGCGATGGGCCGCACCAACGACGCAATCATTTACGGCGGACGCGTCCACCTCTTCGCTGCCGGCTCGGCCACGGATGCGAAGGAGCTGGCCGAAGCGCTGCCGAGCCGCGCCTCGCGCGACTTTGGCGCGCCCTTCGCCGAGATTTTCAGGCGCTTCAAGGGCGATTTCTACGCCATCGATCCGATGCTGTTCTCTCCCGCCGAGGTCATCGTCACCGCGATCGAGAGCGGGGAGACTTTTCACGCCGGCGCTCTGCATCACCAATTGCTCGATGCCTCGTTCGCCTGAGCCCGCGGCGAGCCGCGTCGCCGCCCCCACGATCCTCGTCGTCAGCGATCAGCGCGACTGGCACGCGCGCCAGATGGAGGCGGCGTTCGCCGCGGCCGGCGCCCGCGTCGAGCGGATCGATCTCGCCGCCTGCGGGTTCGACACCAGAAGCGCGAGCGGGCTCACGCTGCCTCACCTCGGATCGCGATTGCCCGACGCTGTGCACGTGCGCACGATGTCGGCGGGCTCGTTCGAGGCGGTCACCAGGCGTCTCGGCGTCCTGCATGCGCTGAACGAGCTCGGCGTCGTCGTCTGGAACGATGCGCGTGCGATCGAGCGCTGCGTCGACAAGTCGATGACCAGTTTCCTCATCGCGCGCGCCGGCCTGCCGACGCCGCCGACCTGGACGATGGAATCGCTGTCCGCCGCGCGCGCCCTCGTCGAGCGCGAAGCCTCGCACGGGCCGCTTGTGCTCAAGCCCCTGTTCGGCGCGCAGGGGAAGGGCTTGCGGCTCATTCGAGGCCCTGACGACCTGCCCCGCCCCGAAGAGGTCGCTGGCGTCTATTATCTCCAGCGCTTTCAGCCGAACGGAGGGCGGGACTTCACCGACTACCGGCTGTTCGTCCTGCGTGGCCGGGTGATCGCCGCGATGATGCGGCGCGCCGCGACCTGGATCACCAACGTCAAGCAGGGCGGCCAACCCCTG
Source organism: Roseiarcus sp. (assembly GCA_035572075.1). Classification (GTDB taxonomy): domain Bacteria; phylum Pseudomonadota; class Alphaproteobacteria; order Rhizobiales; family Beijerinckiaceae; genus Roseiarcus. The sequence continues at coordinate 6,113 of DATNBG010000170.1, forward strand.
GCGGTCGCGCGCGATCCGAGAATGGAGCGTCTCGCCGTTCAGGCGGCGGAAGCGGTCGGCGCCCAGATCGCCGGCGTCGACGTCATGGTCGGCGCC
>DATNBG010000171.1:0-6561 GCA_035572075.1 Roseiarcus sp.
CAGCTTCATGGCCCTCGCCTCACTCACAGGGCGCGCTTTTTTGCGGCGGCTCGCTCATCAAAACCAGATCGCCGACAACTTCCGCCGCGCCGCGACCGATTCGGGGTCCATCAGACCCCAGGCCTCAAAGAACTGCAACAATTGCTTGCGCGCCGCCTCGTCGTTCCAGGCGCGGTCGCGGCGAATGATTTCAATGAGTTGGTCGGCCGCCCCGGCCCTGTCGCCTTTCGCCGACAGGGCGACGGCCAAGTCGAAGCGGGCCTGATAATCGTTCGGATTGGCCGCCACCGCCTGCTCGAGGGGCGCGAGCTCGCCGACGTTCGAGGCTTGTTCGGCCAGGCGCAGGGCGGCATGAGCCGCGGCGACCGCGGGGTCCTGCTCCTTGCCCGGCGCCGCCGCGGGCGCCGTCTCGAGCAGGGCCTTCGCCTCGGCGAGCTTTCCGGCGGCGACATGAAGTTTGGCCAGGCCGCCGATCGCCTTGGCTTCGCCGGGGTCGTCGGCCAGAATCTCGGAATAGATCGCCGCGGCCTGAGCCGCGTCGCCCTTGGCGGCCGCTTCCTCCGCCTCCGCGATGAGCGCCGCCGATCCGCTCTCCAGCGGCCCGACGAGGCGCTCGATGAAGCCGCGGATCTGGCTTTCCGGCAGCGCGCCGACAAACCCGTCGACGGGCTGACCCTTGTCGAAGGCGATGACAGCCGGAATCGACTGAATTCCAAGCTGGCCCGCGATCTGGGGATGCTCGTCGATATTCATCTTGACCAGGGTGACCTTGCCGCCGGAATCGGCGACGGCTTTCTCCAAGGCCGGCGCGAGCTGCTTGCAGGGCCCGCACCACGGCGCCCAGAAATCGACCAGCACGGGCTGGCGGGTCGATGCGGCGAGCACGTCCCCGCGGAACGAAGCGGTCGTGACCTCCTTGACCGCGCCCGCCTTGGCTTGAGGCGCGACCGCGCCGCTGACATTCGCCATCTTTCTAATCTCTCCAGCCCGGCGGCGGGCAAGACCCGCGCGCACAATGTCCCACGTTCCGGCCCTAAATGGAGGGCCAAAGCGTCTTATTCAACCGGCGGCCCGTCCTGCCCCAGCTTGACGATCATCGGCTCATGTCCGGTCGCGCGCAGGAATTTGACCAGATCGGCGCTCTTGAGCCCGGTGGTGCGGGTATTGACTAGCGGGTGAAAGTTGAGCCGCTCGCAGCGCATCATCGCTTCGTCCAGCACCACGCGAACCTTGCCGGCCTCATCGTTGATCGCGCCGAACGGCGTGACCGCGCCCGGCCTGACGCCCCACACCTCTTCCAACAAATCGGCGGCGCCGAAGGATACGCGCCCCTGCGCGCCGATCTTCTCGTGCGCGCGCTTGAGGTCGATCGCGGTTTCCTCACCCAGCACGAGCAGGAACAGCCGGCCTTTCTTGTCCTTGACGAACAGGTTCTTGGTGTGCCCGCCGGGAATGTCGCCGCGCAAAGCCTGGGAATCCTCGACCGTGAACAGCGCCGGATGATCGACGGTGGTCGTCTCGACGCCGAGCTTGGCGAGATAGGCGAGGAGATCGTCTGGAGAGGCGGGCATGGGCGGGCGGAAATTGGCGGGATTGCGGACTTGGTAGCGGGTTCCCCTCGTGGCGGCAACCGGGCGGTGACGCCTACGTTGCGCAGATCGCGATTGCTATTCTGCTCCAAGAATGCTCCATTAGAGGGCCGTTTTGGAGCAAGGCGATGGACATTTCGATCAAAGACGTGCCGGAAGAGCAGGTGAGGCGGCTGCGCGAGCGCGCCAAGGCCAACCATCGGTCGCTGCAGGGCGAATTGAGGGCGCTGATCGACGAGGCGACCGGGGCGCCGCGTCCGCTCACGGTCGACGAAATCGTCGCCAGAGTGAGCAGACTCGGTCTCGTGCGGCGAGACGAAGCTGCGCGGCTAGTCCGCGAAGACCGTGACCGATAAGGTCGTCGATGCGTCCGCGATTGTCGCAGTCCTTTTCAACGAGCTGACGCGCGAACAGATCGTCCCCCGGCTGCGCGACGCGACCCTCCGGGCGCCAAGCCTGATTGGATTCGAAGTCGCGAACGCGTGTTTGAAGAAAATCCGCGCCGCGCCCGCCGAGCGGCAGGCGCTGCTCGAAGCTTTTTCTTTGCTCGACGCGCTCTCGATCTCGCCGGTGACAGTCGATCTCGACGCCGCTATCATCTTGGCCGAGCGAACGAAACTCTCGCTTTACGACGCAAGCTACCTTTGGCTCGCGCGCACGCTCAGCGCGGAACTCGTCACGCTTGACGACAAGCTTGCCCGCGCGGACCAGGATTTGCGCGGCGCCAAATAGCGAAGCTCGGCTCTTCCTTAAACCAGCGCCAATCGCGCCAGTGGCGACTTGCCGAAGTCCTCCACGCGGTTCGGCGCCGCTGCACCGGGCGAAGAGACCCCTTCCCTCGTCGAGTCTCGGCGGTCAGTCGATGCGCGGCTGCCGGCGCCCCCTGGGCGCAATCGCCAGAAGAGACGCGCGCAGGGACTCGTAGGGTCCGTTACCGAGCTTGCGCCTGTAGCTCGCCTCCATGTCGCGATTGAACTCGTGGACGATCCGCGTCACGGTAAGCGCCGACTCGGTCGCGACGATTAATTTCGCCCGTCGATCCGCCGGGTCCAGCGCCCGGCGGACGTAGCCCATCCGTTCGAGATCGTCGATCAATTCACCCATCGCCGCCCGCCCCATCCCGGCGCGCTCGGCCAGAACGCTGGCGCGCGTTCCCCGCTTGTCGAGGTTGGCGAACACGGCCCCATGCTTCGGCCGGATCCGGGCATGGCCGCGCTTGTGAAGCGTGGCGATGAGCGCCCGCGCCGAATCCTGGTAGGCGTAGAGGAGGAGCGACTGCGTATAGGGAGGAGGCGCCTCATTCATTGTCGCTTGCCAATCTGCTTCGACCGCCGTATCATATGGTAACCATATCACCTGACCGAAGGGGCCAGACATGAATTCCGACGCAGGGAACGCCATCCGGCGCATCGCGGACTCGCTCGCCGACGCCTGGAACCGCCACGACGCCGCCGCCTTCGCCGGGAACTTCGCCGAAGACGCCGATTTCACCAACGTTTTCGGAATGCATGCGAGGGGGCGAAGCGCGATCGAGGGATTTCATCGGCCGGTCTTCGAGACCATATTCAAACAAAGCCGCCTGACGATCGACGAAACGAGGGCGCGCTTCATCCGCCCGGACATCGCGGCCGCCGACCTGCATTGGACGATGGAGGGAGCCCGAAATCCGCTCGGCGCGGAGTGGCCGCGCCGGCGAGGGCTCATCAACATGCTGGTCACCCGCGAGGCCGGGCTCTGGTCTATCACGGTGATGCACAACATGGACCTTCCCGATCCGGAGATGGCGGACGCGCAGAAGAACCTTGAGGGGAGCAAGCAAGCGTAGGGCGGGTCCCGATCGGTTTTGAAGCGCTGTTGCGCGGCGCGAAGCGGCGATTCGGCCGAATATATTGCAATCTCCAAGACTCCGGACCTGTCGGCGGCGGCGCAGAGGGCGGGTGGCGTGGCGCGCCCTCCCGCGAGGGAATCCCAGATCGCTTAGCGATTCGCGCGAATATCGTCGCGATGGGCGGGAATACCGCCTGGACAGAAAAGTCTGGCGCCCGGGCGCGAAACCTGTATAAGCGCGCGATCCGCGGCTATTTGGCGCGCGGGGATCAAGAGTGGCGACCGACCTGGACGGCATCCCGGTTCGGCCGCTGTTTTCAACGGGCTTTACGCCCACAAGATCAAGGAAAATTCCGATGTCGATCACGGCTGAGCGCAAGACCGCGCTCATCAATCAATATGGTTTGAAAGTCGGCGACACGGGATCGCCCGAAGTCCAGGTTGCGATTCTCACCGAGCGGATCGCCAACCTGACCAGTCACTTCAAGACCCACGTCAAGGACAACCATTCCCGCCGCGGCCTGCTCAAGATGGTGTCGCAGCGGCGGACGCTTCTCGACTATGTCAAGAAGCAGGATGAGGGGCGCTACAAGACCCTCATCGAGCGTCTGGGCATCCGCCGCTGACGGCGGCGCCGACGCGAGCGGGGCGCCTGATCCAGCGCGTCCCGAAACCCGGGCGGCGGCGGGGCCGGCGCCCGAACCAATGCGAGAGCCTGGCGTCATGGCAGGATCGCAAGGGGCTGGCGTATCTCCCAGCCTCTCGCCGTCTTGCCGATGACGAGCCCGCTTCCGCGGGCGGCATGGGCCGCGGGCTTTCGCATCCTCAAACCAATGCAGGATGAAGAAAGATGTTTGACATTCAACGCGAAGAACTCGACTGGTGCGGGCGCAAGCTCACGCTCGAGACTGGACGTCTCGCCCGCCAGGCGGACGGCGCGGTGTTCGCCAGCTGGGGCGAAACCACGGTGCTGGCGACCGTCGTCGCCGCCAAGGAGCCGAAGCCGGGCCAGGATTTCTTTCCGCTCACCGTTCATTATCAGGAGAAGGCCTTCGCCGCGGGGCGAATTCCCGGCGGCTATCTCAAGCGCGAAGGGCGCCCCTCCGAGCGCGAGACCCTGACTTCGCGCCTGATCGACCGGCCGATCCGGCCGCTGTTTCCCGACGACTTCCGCTGCGACACGCAAATCATCGCCACGGTCTTCTCTTATGATCTGGAGACCGATTCGGACATCCTCGCGATGATCGCCTCCTCGGCGGCGCTCACGCTTTCCGGGGTGCCGTTCATGGGGCCGGTCGGCGCGGCCCGCGTCGGAGTCATCAAGGGCGAGGTCCGGGTGAACCCGACGGTCGAGGAGATGAAGGACTCGACCCTCGATCTCGTCGTGGCGGGAACCGCGGACGCGGTGCTGATGGTCGAATCCGAGGCGCAGGAGCTCAGCGAAGAGACCATGCTGAAGGCGGTGATGGCCGGTCACGCCTCCTTCCAGCCGGTCATCCAGGCGATCATCCGCCTCGCCGAGAAGGCCGCCAAGGAGCCGCGCGAACTCAAAGGCCACGATCGCGCCGCGATCGAAAAGGCGGTCTTGGACGCGGGCGAGGCCGATCTGCGCGCCGCTTATGCGATCACCGAGAAGCAGGAGCGCTACGCCGCCGTCGACGCCGCCAAGGCGAAGGTCATGGCCGCGCTCGCGCCCGAGGGGGCCGAGCCGAAGTTTGCGCCGGGCGAGATCGCGGAGGCGTTCCACAACGCGCAGGCCAAGGTGGTGCGCTTAAACATTCTCGACCATAAGCGGCGCATCGACGGGCGCGATCTGACCACGGTGCGTCCGATCCTGGCGCAGGTCGGAGTGCTGCCCCGCACCCACGGTTCGGCCCTGTTCACCCGCGGCGAGACGCAGGCGCTGGTCGTCGCCACGCTCGGCACCGGCGAGGACGAGCAATATGTCGATTCGCTGGACGGGACCTACAAGGAGCGGTTCCTGCTCCACTATAATTTCCCGCCCTATTCGGTCGGCGAGACCGGCCGCATGGGCTCGCCCGGCCGTCGCGAAATCGGCCACGGCAAGCTCGCCTGGCGCGCCATCCGCCCGATGCTGCCGACCGCGGCCGAGTTCCCCTACACCATCCGCGTGGTCTCGGAGATCACCGAGTCGAACGGCTCATCGTCCATGGCGACGGTGTGCGGTTCGTCGCTCGCGCTGATGGACGCAGGCGTGCCGATCAAGCGGCCGACCGCGGGCATCGCGATGGGGCTCATCCTTGAAGGCTCGCGCTTCGCGGTGCTCTCCGACATTCTGGGCGACGAGGACCATCTCGGCGACATGGACTTCAAGGTCGCCGGCACCAGCGAAGGGGTCACCTCGCTGCAGATGGACATCAAGATCGCCGGGATCACCGAGGAGATCATGGCCCGTGCGCTGGCCCAGGCGCGCGACGGGCGCATGCATATCTTAAGCGAGATGAGCAAGGCTATCACCGGGGCGCGGGCCGAGCTTGGGGAGTTCGCGCCGCGCATCGAGACGATGAAGATCCCGACCGACAAGATCCGCGAGGTGATCGGCACGGGCGGCAAGGTGATCCGCGAGATCGTCGAGAAGACCGGGGCCAAGATCAACATCGAGGACGACGGCACGGTGAAGATCGCTTCCAGCGACGGCGCCAAGATCAAGGCGGCGGTCAATTGGATCAAGTCGATCGCCTCCGAGCCGGAAGTCGGCCAGATTTACGACGGGACGGTGGTGAAAACGGTCGAATTCGGCGCCTTCGTCAATTTCTTCGGCTCGAAGGACGGCCTCGTCCACATTTCGCAGCTGGCGAAGAGCCGGGTCGCCAAGACGACCGACGTCGTCAGGGAAGGCGATCGGGTCAAGGTCAAGGTGATGGGCTACGACGATCGCGGCAAGGTCAAGCTCTCGATGCGGGTCGTCGATCAGGAGACAGGCGCCGATCTCGAAAAGGCGCCCGCGCCTGCGCCGGAGCCCGCGCCGACCGCGGAGTAGCGTGCGAAGCCCGCCTGAGCGCTCGATTGTGCGGCGCATCACAGCGCCGCGGCGCTCCGCGCGCTATAGGCTGACATCGATTTCCGGACTGTAACGGCTTGTTAACGGCCCGGAAAGACCGGGCGCGCTATGGAGTCCGGGCCT
>DATNBG010000172.1:0-3822 GCA_035572075.1 Roseiarcus sp.
GGCGGATTCACGGCCGCCGGAGATCGGGCGGCTCCAGCGGAAGCTACGGCTGACTTGCCGGCAGGGGCGGTCGGCGCCTGCGCCTGTGGGCTCCCCCCTGGCTGGCCCCGCGCCGTCGGGGCGGATCGCTGCGCGGCCGAAGCCGCGCCCGATGCTTGGCCGTGCGGCGCTGGCGATCCTGCCTGCGAGGGAGGCCGCGCCGGGGCCGCGGGGCGCTGGACAGCGCCAGCGGCCTGGAGAGGCGCGGACGACGACGCCGGGGCCGGCGAAGCGCCCGCTTGCGGCGCATATTTGCTCTCGATCTCGGCGATCGCCGCGTCGAGCGCCTTCTCTTCGCGCGCGATGTCGCTTTCCGGCAGCGGCGGACGCAAGCTTCTCAATTGTTCGAGCAGCGCCTTTCGGGCGCGGCCATAGATCGCCGCGCGCGTCGCCGGCGAGCCGGCGTTCGGCAAATTGGCGACCGCCCGCATGAGCAGGGAATGATAATCAGCCATTAACGCGTCCGCTCAACCGCTCCGCAGGAGGACTGGAGGCGGTCCCTTAGTCCTGAAACGGATCATGCACAAGAATCGTATCGTCGCGCTCAGGACTCGTCGATAATAAGGCGACCGGCGCGCCGACCAGTTCCTCGATCCGGCGCACATATTTGACCGCCTGCGCCGGCAGTTCGGCCCATGAGCGCGCCTTGCTCGTGGCGCCGCTCCAGCCTTCGATCGTTTCGTAAACCGGCTCGACGCGCGCCTGGGCGGATTGCGAGGCCGGAAGGTAATCCATCTCCTCGCCGTTCAGTCGGTAACGGGTCGCGACCTTGATCGTCGCGAAGCCGTCGAGAATGTCAAGCTTGGTCAGCGCCAGGCCATCGATCCCGCAAGTCCGGACCGCCTGCCGCGCAAGCACCGCGTCGAACCACCCGCATCGGCGCGGGCGTCCGGTGTTGGTGCCGAATTCGCGGCCGCGCTCGCCGATCACTCGGCCGACATCGTCGTCGAGTTCGGTCGGGAACGGGCCGCCGCCGACCCGTGTCGAGTAGGCCTTGGCTATGCCGAGCACATAGCCGATCGCGCGCGGCCCGAGGCCCGAGCCCGTCGCCGCGTTGGCCGCGACCGTGTTCGAGGACGTCACATAAGGGTAGGTGCCATGATCGATGTCGAGCATGGCGCCTTGCGCGCCCTCGAACAGGATGCGCTTGCCCGCGCGCCGCGCGCTGTCGAGAACCTCGTACGTCGGCGCCATGAACGGCAGAATCCTGGGCGCGACCGAGACCAGCTCCTCGCGAATTGCGCCGGCGCTCGTCGGCGGCAAGCCCAAACCCCGGCGCAACGGATCGTGATGGGCGAGAAGGCGATCGATCTGGCCGGTGAGCTGATCCGGGTCGGCGAGGTCCATGAGCCGGATCGCGCGCCTTGCGACCTTGTCCTCGTAGGCCGGACCGATGCCGCGCTTGGTGGTGCCGAGCCTGGCTGCGCCGGTCCCCGACTCGCGAAAAGCGTCGAGTTCGCGGTGCAGCGACAGGATCAGCGGCGCGTTCTCGGCGATCTTGAGGTTCGCCGGCGTCACTTCGATCCCCTGCCCCCTAAGCGTCTCGATTTCGCCCACGAGATGATAGGGATCGAGGACCACGCCGTTGCCGATGACCGACAGTTTGCCCGGCCGCACGACGCCCGACGGAACGAGCGCAAGCTTGTAGGTCTTGCCGTCGATGACCAGCGTATGGCCGGCGTTGTGGCCGCCCTGAAACCGCACCACGACGTCGGCCTCGACCGACAGCCAATCGACGATCTTGCCCTTCCCTTCGTCGCCCCACTGGGCGCCGACCACGACAACGTTGGCCATCGCCGAAGCCCTTTTCCGGTCAAGTGAAAACGTGCAAAGCCCCGGCGCGGGCAAAAAGCCGGGCCGGGGCCGTTTGCGGCCATCGCCTAAACGATCGGCTGGCCTGAGTAAAGGCGCGGGGCGCGCGGGGCGGGGTTTGGGCCCTTTGAAGGCGCCCGCCCTCGTGGCAGCGAAAAACCGGGAGTGCGAGGCTTGGATTGGCGGTTTGCGTCTCTATATGCCGGGCGTGGCCGGTCCGGCCGCTAGGGAGAGCGACATGACCCCCGAAGAACGCCAGATGCTTGGCGGCCTTTTCCAGCGCGTCAACGCCGCGGCCGCGACGCCGCGGGACGCGGAGGCCGAAGGCTTCATCAATGACGCGGTTCGCGCCGCGCCCCACGCGCCCTATGTGCTAGCGCAAACCGTGCTCGTTCAGCAGCACGCCCTGGAGGCGGCGGCGAACCGCATTTCCGAACTCGAGGCGGCGGCGCAAAGCGCGGGCCAAGGCCAGGAGCAAGGCAGTTTCCTGGGCAATCTCGGCAAGACCATTTTTGGCGGCGGCGCGCCCTCCGCCCCGCCGCAGCCCAATCCTGACCCGCAGACCTACCAGCGCGCGCAGGCGGCGCCGCCGCCTCCGACCCAAGGCTATCCCCCGCCCCCAGGCTATCCGCCCCAGCCTGGCCCATGGAGCCAGCCTTCGAGCGGCAGCGGCTTCCTGCAGAACGCCGCCTCGACTGCGGCGGGCGTGGCCGGCGGCGTCGCGCTCGGCAATCTCCTGGGCGGCCTGTTCGGCGGCCATGGCGGCGGCCTCTTCGGCGGCGGCGCGGCCAACGCGGGCTTCCTCGGCGGCGGCGGCCCGGGCGGGGTGACGGAGATCAATAACTACTACGACGACCGGGGTGACCGGCCGGACAGCAGCGACGGCGCCAGCCAGTTCGATCCCGGCGCGCCGGGCGTCCAGGACGCCAATTTCGACAATCTCGACGATTCGACCTTCGACGGCTCGGACGGCTCGTCGTTCGACGACGGCGGCGGCTACGACGACGTCTGAGGGTCCCAGTCGATGAATTCGGCAAGGCGCGGGCCGCGCCTTGCCGAAAACTTCAGCGCTGTCTCGATTCGGGTCGCGGCAATCGCGTCGACTTCGTCAACCCGGCAAGTGAGCCGCCGCGGACTGTCGCCGGCGCGCCGTGCGCTGCGAAGCTCCGCCTGCCGGGTTTCCTGCCACGCCATCGCGTGAGTAGATTCCGAAGGTTGTCGCGGAGTGCCGCTGCGTCTACGCGGAATCGTCTAAACTTCGGCTGGCGAGGCCGCCGACTAGACCTCAGAGTGTAAGGACCTGCGGTGACGGGCATCTCCCAAACTGCCCGGCGCCGCAGGCCCTCCATCCGGGCTTCACGGGAACAATGCGGCCGCTGACGACTGAGAGACACGCGCCTCCTCCCGGAGGAGCAATGCGATGACACTTTCAGCCCGATTGCGGAACGTCGATCTTAGCCTTGAATGTAAGCGCTGCGGCCATTTGATAGTCAGAAAGGGGGTTTGGTTCATTAGCGTCTCGACCTTCAAGTGCGATGAATGCAAAGGTGAAGTGCAGCTAACCTACAGCGACAAAGTCGCGCTCTTCGCCAAGCACGCGCATCTGGCATAGACGAAAGCGTTCCGCAGGCCGGCCACCCTGGCGCGGGGCTTTTTGCTCTGTTCGCGCGCTTCCGCTACCGTCCACCCATGCCTCGAGACGGCGCTCTCACCCTGTCGGACGTCCGCGGGCCGACGCTCACGCTCGTCTGCGGCCCATGCGCCAGGCGCGGGCGCTACGCAGTCGCGCGGCTCCTCGAGAAGCACGGCAAGGCGATCTATGGCTGCAGCGGTGAATCTGATGCGCAAGCTGCTCAAGAAACAGGGCTTCGCCCCCGATGTGCTGGTGACTGACAAACTGCGCTCTTATGGCGCGGCAAAGTCAGACATCGGATTGTCGGCTCGCCACGACCAGGGCTTACGCGCGAACAA
>DATNBG010000173.1:0-3744 GCA_035572075.1 Roseiarcus sp.
CAATGCCGACGCGGCGGCCGAGAAAGCCGGAGGCGTCAAGACCATGATCGTCGTCAGGCACACCGGCGGCGACATCGCATGGGCGAAGGGGCGCGACGTCTGGCTGCATGAGGCCGAGAAGGCGGTGACCGCGGATTGCCCAGCCGAGAGGATGAACGCGGAGGACCCGCTGTTCATCCTCTACACCTCAGGCTCGACCGGCGCCCCGAAGGGCGCGCTCCACACCACCGGAGGCTATCTCGTCTACGTTGCGATGACCCACCAGTATGTGTTCGACTATCACGAGGGCGACATCTACTGGTGCACGGCGGACGTCGGCTGGGTGACCGGCCACAGCTATATCGTCTACGGGCCGCTCGCCAATGGCGCGACGACGCTGATGTTCGAGGGCGTTCCCAACTATCCGTCGGTGAGCCGGTTCTGGGAGGTCATCGACAAGCACAAGGTCAACATCTTCTACACCGCGCCGACCGCGATCCGCTCGCTGATGGGCGCGGGCGAGGCGCCGGTGAAGAAAACCAGCCGCGCGTCCCTGCGCCTTCTGGGTTCGGTCGGCGAGCCGATCAATCCGGAGGCCTGGGAATGGTACCATCGCGTCGTCGGGGACAGGCGCTGCCCGATCGTCGACACCTGGTGGCAGACCGAGACCGGCGGCATTCTCATCACGCCGCTGCCGGGGGCGATGAAGCTCAAGCCCGGATCGGCGACGCGGCCTTTCTTCGGCGTCGCGCCGGAGATCGTCGACGCGGAGGGCAAGGTTCAGGAGGGGCCTTGCGACGGGAACCTGGTCCTCGCTGATTCGTGGCCCGGCCAGATGCGCACCGTCTACGGAGACCACGGCCGATTCGTGAGCACCTACTTCACCGCCTATCCCGGCAAGTACTTCACCGGCGACGGCGCGCGGCGCGACAAAGACGGCGACTACTGGGTGACGGGTCGCGTCGACGACGTGATCAATGTGTCCGGCCACCGCATGGGAACGGCGGAAATCGAGAGCGCTCTCGTCGCCCACCCGCATGTGTCGGAAGCCGCAGTGGTCGGCTATCCGCACGACATCAAGGGGCAGGGCATCTACGCCTATGTGTCCGTGATGACCGGCGTCGAGGCGGACGAAACCTTGCGCAAGGAGCTGGTCGCCTGGGTTCGCAAGGAGATCGGTCCGTTCGCCTCGCCGGACCTCATTCAATTCGCGCCGCTCCTGCCAAAGACGCGTTCGGGCAAGATCATGCGCCGGATCCTGCGCAAGATCGCCGAGAACCAGCATGGCTCGCTGGGCGACACCTCGACGCTCGCCGATCCCGCCGTCGTGGACGACCTGATCGGCAACCGGCAGAACCGCGGCGCGGGCTGAGGCGGCGGCGAGGCAAGCGCGCTGTGATTCAGTTCAGCCACGCTCGTCATCGCGAGCCCGAGCGAAGCGAGAGCGTGGCGATCCAGGGGAACGTAGGGCGCACAGCGACTCTGGATCGCCGCGTCGGCCTTCGGCCTCCTCGCGATGACGGTTCCAGCCGAACACATCTATAGCCTAGGACGCGATCAGCAGTTCCTGCGCCGCCTCGATCTTGGTCGCCAGGATGACGGCCTGGGTGCGGCTCTCGACTCCGAGCTTCTGGAAGATCGCCGACACATGCGCTTTCACCGTCGCCTCCGAGACGCCGAGTTCGTAGGCGATCTGCTTGTTGAGCAGGCCTTGCGACAGCATCATCAGGACCCGGATCTGCTGGGGGGTGAGGGAGGCCAGCCTTCGGGCCATGGCGCTCGATTCGCGGTTGGGCGCCGCGTTCGGATCGAAATCGGGCGGGGTCCATCGACCGCCGTCCAGGACCTGGGCGATGGCCTCCCGCATCGTGTCGAGCGAATGGGTTTTCGGGATATAGCCGGCCGCGCCGAATTCGAGGCAATGGCGGATGACCGCGCGGTCCTCGTTGCCCGAAACGACGATGACCGGGGTGGATGGGTGCTCCGAGCGCAGGAACAGGAGGCCGGAGAATCCGCGCACGCCCGGCATGGTCAAATCGAGCAGTGCGAGATCGGCGCCGCCCGAGGCCTCGAGCGCCGCGACCATGCCGTCGAAATCGCGTGCTTCGACGATTTCCGCGTCCGGCGCCGCCGCGAGCACGGCCTGGCGCAGCCCGCCGACCACGAGCGGATGGTCGTCGGCAATGAGCACACGAAAGCCGCTCCCTTCGCTCATTGTCCCCTCCCGCGCGGTCCAAACGCGCGCGCCGGGGCGAGAATCGCTGATCTCACCGTTGTTGTCACGTCCTCGGTTTCAACTTTCGGGCTTATTCCTGTTCGCCTTTCTTTATGGAGGGCAGGCGTCCGAGCTGACGCAAGGCTTCCGTCATCGCGATCGCCGCAGCGACGCCCACGTTCAAGGACCGCAGGCGCGGCTGAATGGGGATAGAAAGCCGGGCGTCGGCCGAAGCCTGCACGGCTTCGGGCACGCCAGCCGACTCGCGCCCCATGAGAAGAATATCCAGATCGCGAAAGCTAAAATCCCACAGACACGTTTCGCCCTTTGTTGTCAAGAGCACGAGCCGCCGCCGACGGGCGGCGCGCCAGGCTTCGAAGCTCGTCCACGAATCGTGGCTCTCGATCGCGACCGCGCCGATATAGTCCATCGCGGCGCGCTTGAAGCGACTGTCGGCCATTCGAAATCCCGCGGGCTCGATGATCGCCGCGTCGACGCCAAGGCAGGCGCAGGTTCGCATCATCGCGCCAGTGTTCTGCGCGATATCGGGCTCGAACAAGGCGAGCAGGAGCGGCGCGGCGGACCTGGTCATGAGGCGCCGGCGTCCCTTACGCTTACGGCTATGGACATCCAATTCGATCGATGCGAAAAGCCGCATCGAGCCATGTCAAGGTCGTGGCCCCGCGAGCGCCGCGCGGCACGAATGCTGGGGGGTGAGTTGACCATCTCTGGACCGAGTCGGAAGTGTTCCCCGCATCTGCCCCCAAGCCCTCCATCCACCGCTGGCCCGCAAAATGCTCTCCTCGCCGGCCCCAGGGCGAGAACCGGCTGACGAGCGATCCATCGCCTTCCTGCTCGCCAATTCCTCGCCTCCACGTCCATCAGAGATCCAGCATATGAGCGGCCCGACGACCTACGTTCCCAAAAGCGCTTTCGCGCGATGGTTCGAATCGCGTCTGCCGCTGATCGGCTTCGTTCATTCCTCGTTCGTCGCCTATCCGGTGCCGCGCAATCTCAATTACATGTGGACGTTCGGCGCGATTCTGTCCTTCATGCTGGGGGCGCAGATCCTGACCGGCGTCGTTCTGGCGATGCACTATATCCCATCCGAGAACGAGGCGTTCTCCTCGGTCGATCATATCATGCGGAACGTCAACTACGGCTGGCTGATCCGCTACCTGCACACTAACGGCGCGTCGCTGTTCTTCCTCGCCGGCTATCTTCATATGCTTCGCGGCCTCTACTACGGCTCGTTCAAGCCGCCGCGCGAACTTCTCTGGATCATCGGGGTCATCATCTATTTCCTGATGATGGCGACGGCGTTCATGGGCTACGTTTTGCCCTGGGGTTCGATGAGCTTCGCCGGCGCGACCGTCATCACCAATCTCACCTCCGCGATCCCGTGGGTCGGCAACTCGATCGCTCACTGGCTCTGGGGCGGATTTGCGGTCGGCGGCCCGACGCTGACCCGCTTCTTTTCGCTGCACTACCTGCTGCCGTTCATCATCGTGGGATTCGTCGCGCTGCATGTCTGGGCGCTGCATGTCACG
>DATNBG010000174.1:0-9406 GCA_035572075.1 Roseiarcus sp.
CGTCACCGGCTCCGAGCCTCGCGCGTCGGCGTCGCTCACGCCTTGGACCTCGAGCGTGACCAGCCTGTTGTTAAAACCGGCCCCCTTCCAGGCGAGGAGCGCGTCGCGGCCAAGGAACGGACCTTTGTTGAAATCGACGAATCGTTCGAGGCCGGATTCGAGCGCCGCGTATTCGATCGACAGCTCCCGCCCGACGAGCTTGTAGGACTTTTCCAATCTCAGCGAATCCATGGCGCGGATGCCGAACGGCTTGATCCCGAATGGCGCGCCCGCCCGCATCAGTTCGTCGAAAATGGCGTTCTGCGTCTCGATCGGGTGGTGGAGCTCATAGCCGAGCTCGCCGACGAAATTGACCCGCATGGCGATGAGGCGCGCGGCGCCGATCGACAGGCTTCGCGCGGCGAGCCAGGGGAACGCTTCGTTGGAGACATCGATGTCGGCGACCTTGGCCAGAACCTCGCGCGAGCGGGGGCCCGCGATGACGAGCACGCCGCGCCGCGTCGTCAGCCTGTCGATGCGAACGCTCATGTCGTTGGGAAGGAGGCGGTCCAGCGAGTCGAAATCATGCGATTCCAGCGCCGCGGCCGAGATCAGATAGAACCGCTCCGGCCCGAGGCGGGTGAGGGTGAATTCCGCCCGGACCCCGCCGCGCTGGGTGAGAAGATAGGTGAGGGTGACGCGGCCGCTTCGTTTCGGGACGCTGTTGGTGAGGATCGAATTCAGCCAGCCTTCGGCGCTCGCGCCCGAGACCTCGCATTTCGCGAAGGCCGACATGTCCATGAGGCCGACGTTCTCGTGCACGTTGCGGCACTCGTCGCCGACGAAGGGAAAATAGTTCGAGCGGCGGAAGCTCCACTTCTCGCGCGGTTTCTCGCCCGGCGCGACGGCGGGATGGTTCTCGTTCAAGAGCACGTCGGGCTTGGCGAGCTCCGCCTCGCTCAGGCCGTAGCCTTGGGGCGCGAACCAGTTCGGCCGCTCCCAGCCGTAAACCGAGCCGAACACGGCGCCGAGGTCCTTCATCCGCCGATATGATGGCGCCTGGCGCAGCGGGCGGGCGGCGGCGCGCTCCTCGTCGGGATAGTGCACGGTGAAGACCCTGGCGTACGCCTCTTCGTTCTTGGCGATCAGATAGCCGCGCTCGGCATAGGGACCGAAGCGGCGCGGATCGACGCCGAGCATATCGATGCTCGGCTCGCCCTCGACGATCCATTCGGCGAGCTGCCAGCCGGCGCCGCCGGCGGCGGTCACGCCGAACGAATGGCCTTCGTTGAGCCAGAAGTTTCTTAAGCCCGGCGCGGGGCCGACGATCGGCGAACCGTCGGGCGTATAGGGGATGGCGCCGTTGTAGACCTTCTTGACGCCGGCCTCGCCGAACGCCGGAACCCGCGCGATCGCGGTCTCGATATGCGGCGCGAGACGATCGAGGTCCTCGGGAAAAAGTTCGTACTCGCTCGCCGCCGAGGGCCCATCGACATAGCAGGCCGGCGCGCCCTTTTCATAGGGCCCGAGCAGGAGGCCGCCCGCCTCCTCGCGCATGTACCAGGAGGAATCCGATTCGCGGAGCACGCCCATTTCCGGCAGGCCCTGCGCCTTCCGCTTCACGATCTCGGGATGAGCTTCGGTGACGATATATTGGTGCTGAACGGGGATCGACGGCACGCTGATGCCAACCATGCGGCCGGTCGTGCGAGCGAAATTGCCGGTCGCTGAGACGACATGCTCGCAGACAATGTCGCCCTTGTCGGTCACGACCCTCCACTCGCCGCTCGCGCGCCGCTGGATCGCGGTGACGGTGGTCTGGCGGTTGATCTCGGCCCCGCGCTCGCGCGCGCCGCGCGCCAAAGCCTGGGTGAGGTCGGCCGGCTGGATGTAGCCGTCCTCGGGGTGCTGGATCGCGCCGACGATCCCATCGATATTGCAGAGCGGCCAGATATCTTTGACTTGGCCGGGCGTGAGGAACCTGACCTTGACGCCGATCGTTTCCGCCACTCCCGCGTAGTAATTGTACTCGTCCATCCGGTCGCGAGTGCGGGCGAGGCGGATGTTCGACACCTGGCGAAAGCCGACGTCGAGGCCGGTTTCCTTCTCGAGGGTCTGGTAGAGCGCGACGGAGTACTTGTGGATTTGTCCGACTGAGTAGCTCAGGTTGAACAGCGGCAGAAGCCCCGCCGCATGCCAGGTCGAGCCCGAGGTCAGCTCCTTGCGCTCGACGAGCACGCTGTCGGTCCAGCCCTTCTTCGCCAGATGGTAGAGCGTCGAGACGCCGACCACGCCCCCGCCGATCACAACCGCGCGCGCATGCGTTCTCATGATTTGACCTCAGTCAGCGTTTCGCTTCCCCAACCGCTCCAATCGCGCGCAGACCCACGCCGCCCTTCTCCCCTTGCGGGAGAAGGTGGCCCGAAGGGCCGGATGAGGGGTTCCGCGCCGAAGGCGCGGCGTGCGCCAGGCGCGCCGGCGCGCGCCAACCCCTCACCCCCGACCCCTCTCCCGCAAGGGGAGAGGGGAGTCCTCACCATGGCAGGCCGCATCGGGCCAGAATTGTGCTCAGCACATTTTCGCGCTCGCGCAGGACTTCATGGTTCCAGAATCGCGCGACAGCAAAGCCTTGCTGACGGAGCCACTCATCCCGCTTCGCGTCGTGGAGACTTTCGCCGTGTTGAGAACCGTCGCATTCGACGACAAGCCGATGCTCGAAGCAAACGAAATCCGCAATATAGGGGCCAATAGGGACCTGACGACGCCATTTGGTCGCCTGCAGCCTGCGGTCTCGCAAGAGATTCCATAGCGCCTTTTCCGCATCTGTCTCGGCGGTCCGCAACGCACGGGCGCGCGCCCTGGTTCCTTGGGAGAGCGAACGATGGTGCGGCGCCATTTTCGATCAATAATTCATATCCGGCATCGACGCCTTGCGCTTGTCGATGAATTCGCGGATCGCCTCGTCCTTGGCCGGGTCGAGCGGCGGGGCCTCGTATTCGGCCAGCATCGCCTTCCATAGGCCGTTGGCGCGGGTCGCGGCGTCCTTCGAGCCTTCCTCCCGCCACTGCTCGACCGAATTGTTGTCGGCGATATTGGAGCGATAAAACGCGGTCTCGAAATTGGCTTGCGTATGGGCGCAGCCGAGGAAATGCCCGCCCGGCTCGACCTGATGGAACGCCTCCATAGCCTGGCCGTTGTCGCTGAAGTCGACGCCCCTGGCCAGCTTGTGCATCGCTCCGCACTGGTCGAAATCAAGCACGAACTTCTCGTAAGATGCGGTGAGGCCGCCTTCGAGCCAGCCCGCGGCGTGCAGCACGAAATTCGCCCCCGCCAGCACTGTCGGCAGGAGGGTCTGCGCGCTCTCGTAAGCCGCCTGCGCGTCCGGGATCTTCGAGGCGCAAAGGGAGCCGCCGGTGCGGAACGGCATGTTCATCCGCCGCGCGAGCTGGCCCGCGCCGAAGATCGCCAGCGCCGCCTCCGGCGTGCCGAAGGTCGGCGCGCCGGACTGCATCGACAGCGTCGAGACGAAGGTTCCGAACACCACCGGCGCGCCGGGGCGGGTGAGCTGGCAGAAGGCCGTTCCCGCCATGACCTCGGCCAGCACCTGGGTCAAGGTGCCGGCGACCGTGACCGGGCTCATCGCGCCCGACAGGATGAAGGGCGTGATGACGCAAGCCTGGTTCGCGCGGGCGTAAACTTCCGCCGCCCCGATCATCGCCGAATCCCAGACGAGCGGGGAATTGGCGTTGATGAGGCTGGTCAGGACCGTGTTGTCTCGCACGAATTCTTCGCCGAACAGCAGCTCGCAGATGCGGACGCTGTCCTCGGCGCGCTCGGGCCTGGTCACCGAGCCCATGAACGGCTTGTCGGAATATTTGAGATGCGCGTACACCATCTCGAGGTGCCGCTTGTTGACCGGCAGGTCGACCGGCTCGCACACCGTGCCGCCGGAATGGTGGATGAAGGGGCTGAGATAGCCGAGCTTGACGAAATTCTGGAAGTCCTCGAGCGTGCCGTAGCGGCGGCCCTTATCGAGGTCGTGGACGAACGGTGACCCATAATTGGGGGCGAACACCATCGCATCGCCGCCGATGAGCACGTTGCGCTCGGGATTGCGCGCGTGCTGCACATATTGCGAAGGGGTCGTGGCGCAGAGGCGACGCGCAAGACCTCGGGGAAAGCGCACCCGCTCGCCCTTGACGTCGCAGCCCGCGCCCCGAAAGAGTTCGAGCGCGCGGGGGAACTCGCGGAACTCGATCCCGACTTGCTCGAGCAGCGTCTCGGCGTTGCGCTCGATCGTCGCGAGCCCCTCCTCGCCGATGACTTCGGTCAGCGGAATTTTGCGGGTGATGTAGGGGACGGAGGCAGTCGAGGCTTTGGCGCGCGCGCTTCGGCGCGCCTCGCGGCCCCGGCGCGGCTCCCTGGCGGCGGCTGGCGCGGTGTCCGTCATGGGCGTTCTCGCTCTCCCGAAATTGGTTCTGACCGCTCGACTCGAGCTTGCGCCAGCGCGGCCTCGATTTGAACCCAAAAATTGAGGCGCCGCCATAAGGGCGTCGCGGCTCACCGCTGCCTCGCCTCCCAGTCCGGGGCGACAGAATAGGGCGCGTTCGAGGCGGCTAGGGGATCAAGGCCGCGGATCATGTCGGCCGCCTTCTCCCCGATCATGATCGTCGGGGCGTTGAGATTGCCGTTGGTGATCGAAGGCATGATCGAGGAGTCGACGACCCGCAGCGCCTCGACGCCGATCACCCGGGTTTCCGGATCGACAACAGCCAAAGGGTCGGCGGGCGAGCCCATCCTGCACGTGCAGGAGGGATGGTAGGCGCTCTCGACATGCTCCCGGACGAAGGCGTCGATCGCCGCGTCGCTGACGCATTTCGGCCCAGGCTTGATCTCGCGCCCGCGATGGGGATCGAAGGCTTTTTGAGCGAAGATCTCGCGCGTCAGGCGTACGCAGGCGCGCATCTCGGTCCAGTCGTCGGGATGGCTCATGTAGTTGAACGCAATGCGCGGTTTTTCGGCTGGATCGGCCGATTTCAGGCGCACCGAGCCGCGGCTTTTCGACCGCATCGGCCCGACATGCGCCTGGAAGCCGTGCTCCCTGGCCAGGGTCGAGCCGTCGTAGGCGACCGCCATCGGCAGGAAATGGAACTGAATGTCGGGGTAGCGGACGCCGGCGCGCGAGCGGATGAAGCCGCCGGCCTCGAAGTGGTTGGAGGCGCCGAGCCCGCGCCCGCGCATCAGCCACTCGGCGCCGACGAGCGCGCGCCCGACGAGACCGGTATACGAAAAGAGCGTGATCGGCTGCCTCGAGGCGACCTGAACGGTGAGTTCGAGATGGTCCTGCAGGTTCTCGCCGACGCCTCCCCGGTCGGCGACGACGTCGATGCCGAGCGAGCGCAACTCCTCCGCCGGACCCACGCCCGACAGCTTGAGCAGTTGCGGCGAATTGATCGCTCCCCCGCTGAGGATGACCTCGCGGCGGGCCTTCGCCATGCGCTCGCGCCCGTGGCGCCGGTAATGGACGCCGGCCGCGCGGCGCCCCTCGAAGACGACGCGGGTCGCAAGCGCGTGGGTGAGCACGTTCAGGTTCGGGCGCTTCATCGCGGGCCTGAGATAGGCGTTGGCGGCGGAAGCGCGCACGCCGTCCCTCACCGTCATGTCGAGGGCGCCGAACCCTTCCTGGCGCTCGCCGTTCAGATCGGCGCTGACCGCGTAGCCGGCCTGCCGGCCCGCTTCGATGAACGCGCCGTAGAGCGGATTGGATTTCCGCCCTCGCGCGGTGGTGAGCGGCCCCTCGCCGCCGCGATAGGCGTCGGCGCCTCCGGCGAAGCTCTCCGCGCGGCGGAAATAGGGCAGAACGCTGCTAAAGCCCCACCCTTTGGCGCCTTCCTCCTCCCACCGCTCGAAATCGAGCGGATGCCCGCGCACATAGACCATGCCGTTGATCGAGGAGGAGCCGCCGAGAACCTTGCCACGCGGACATGAGATGCGCCGGCCGTTAAGATGCGGCTCGGGCTCGCTCTCATAGCCCCAATTGTAGGTCCTGGAGTTCATCGGGATCGACAGCGCCGCCGGCATCTGGATGAAAATGGAGCGGTCGGAGCCGCCATATTCGAGCACCAGCACGCTCGAGCGCCCGTCCTCGGTCAGCCGGTCGGCGAGCACGCAGCCCGCGGAACCCGCGCCGACGATGATGTAATCGAAAGTCTCGCCATCCATTCGAGAGGCCGTTCGCTCGCGCCGAAGCGCAAGAGCATAATTTCACCAAAAGAGCGACCCCCTCGACATGAGCCTATTTCGGGGCGCGCTCGCCGCCGTTCGCATTTCTCGCGACGAACGCCATTCGCATGAGATGGGAGATATTGTGCGCCCGCATCTTCTGAATGACGGCCGCCCTGTGGTGCTCGGCCGTCCTCGAGCTGATGCCGAGTTGGTGAGCGATGAGCTTGGTCGGCAACCCCTCCAGAAGCAGAGTGAGGACCTCCCGCTCGCGCTGGGTTAGCAGCGCGAGCCGCGCCTTGAATTCCTTGATTTCGTGGGGAGCGGCGCGGCCGCCGTCGCTGAGCGACAGGGCGTCCTCGACAGAGGCCAGCAGCGCCTCGGCGTCGAACGGCTTCTGGACGAAATCGAAGGCGCCCGCCTTCATCGCCAGCACGGCGGTTGGCACGTCGCCATACGCCGTTATCATGATGACCGCCGACTTTCCCGTCGCCGCGACGATGCGCCTGAGAAGTTCAATCCCGCTCATGCCGGGAAGCTGGTTGTCAAGGAGAACGCAGGCCGGTTCCGCGAGCGGATTCAAGGTCAGATATTCTTCGGCCGAGCCATAGGACTTCGACTCGATCTGGGCGGTCGACAGAAGCAAGGTGAGGGCGTCCCGGACTTTGGCTTCATCGTCGACGATGTGAACGCATCGTTCATGCAGCATTGTTGCTGGTTCCATCCATGGGCAGTTCGACCACAAATCGCGCCCCCCCGGTTCCGATCGGCTCCCACCAAAGGCGCCCTGAGTGCCTCTCGACGATCCGCCGGCTCAGGTGCAACCCAAGCCCCATGCCTCGCGGCTTGGTGGTCTGATATGCGTCAAAAATGCTACCGGCCAGTTCGGGCGCGACTCCCCGGCCGTTGTCGTCGACCTCGATCGTGATCGCGCTCGCGCTCGCCGCGACCCGGATGGTCACGCGCCCCCGGCCGTCGGGGCGCTCCGAAGCGGCGTCGATCGCATTGCTGACGAGATTGATCAGAACTTGCTCGATCTGGACCCCATCCGCCTGTACCTGAGGAATCGGGTCGACGCTTTCGGCCTCCACCTGAACGCCGCGCGCGGCGGCTTCCTCGCGGCAAAGGGCGCTGATCCTCTCCGCCAGAGCCGACACATCGAGCGCTTTCAAGCTCAGGTTGCCGCTCGAAACGAAGTCGCGGATACGCTCCAGAACCTCGCGAGCCCGCTGAGCTTCGGCCTCCGCCTTGATGAGCGCATCCATCACCGGTGCGCTCGCGACGCCGGTCTGGAGCAACCGTCGCGCGGCGTGCACGTAGGCCGTTACGGTCGACAATGGCTGGCTGACCTCGTGAGCGAGCGCCATGCCCATCGCGCCTGTCTGTGCGTTGGACGCGATGCGCGCCAATTCTCGCTGTTGCTTGCGCAGGCGCAGGGCGGCGTCCCGGTGCTCCGTGGTGACCGCGCCAAGCAACAGCCCGGTTATCGAAAGCACCAGCATAAGCAATTGAAGAATGGCGAAATCCGTCGTGTCGTAGCCGACGAAGGCGGTGATGATGGCAAGCGTCACCTGGATCGTCACCAGCGCGAGCGCGACGCCCGCGTACCCTTCCCGCATCGCCACCCAGATGACCGGCAGGAAAAGAAGATTGAACAGATAGTATAATTTATCACCGACTCCAACGAGCGCCGCAAATCCAAGGCATATCCCAACAACGAAGGTGACAACGGTAAACATTGTGTGGCCCGACCAGCGCCATCGCGCTGCCGACAGGTAAGTGAAGACCGCCGTTGTCGCGGGGATGATCGTGATCATCCCGAGCGCATCGCCAATCCAGCAGTGGCCTATCGCCATAAACAGCTTGCTACGCGGCAACGCGCCGCCGAGATACAACACTCCGCAATATACCAGCGACGCTGCCGCCGCGCATGCCGGGACAAGAAGCAGGAACGTAACAACATCGGGCAGCCTGAATTGCCTGACCTCGAATTTCAGCTTATTCTTCAGGACGAAAGCAAGAAGGACATAGACGGCGGTCAAAACGAATTCCGCCGCCACGGTCACGCCGAAGTGGCGCTGAGCCCCAACGATCGACAAGTCCACCAGGACCGCGCCCAAGAGAACGAACGGCGCGAACGCGATGCTTTCGATGAGCAGCGCCAGACTCAAGCCATCGTCAGGGCTCCACAGCGTGATCCCCAGCCGATCGAAATCATGCCACTCCGTCAGGAGGTTGATCCCGAAATAGACGGTGACGAATGCGGCGCCGGTCGCCCAAAACTTGAGGTGAGCCGCGCTCGAGCCGCCCCAAAGTCCGAGAGACCGAGGCGGCGCGTCACGCGAATTCACAACGGCCATTGCCACCCTCGAACTGCACAAAAATCATATGGCGCTTCGAGCTGAATTGAAACCGGCCCGGCGGAGGGTAGTATTACCCAATATTGCCGGGTTGTCCGCCCATTGCTGCGCTTCCCCGGAGGCGATCGTCGCTTGGTCTTCTGATTGAGAGCCGGTCGCGAAGGCTGACCAACGCCCCGCGCCCTCAGGTAGTGGTGCGGACGGCGGGGGTCGAACCCGCACAGCCCTCTCGGACCGAGGGATTTTAAGTCCCTTGCGTCTACCGGTTTCGCCACGTCCGCTTGGGCAAGGTGCGCTTCTCTCACATTTGGCGGCGAAAATGAACCTTCAGCCTGCCCCGTCCGTCGCGATCGGCGGCTGGAACGCGAGGCCCATGTCCCAGGGAAAATAGATCCACGTGTCCTGCGACACTTCGGTGATGAAGGTGTCGACCAGCGGGCGCCCCAGGGGCTTGGCGTAGACGGCGGCGAAATGGGCTCTCGGCAGCATTTCGCGCACCACCTTCGCGGTGGCGCCGGTATCCACCAGGTCATCGACGATAAGGATCTTCGCTCCATCGTTGAGACTGGAGATCGCGGGAGCGATCGCTTTCAGGATTTCGAGCCCGCCCTGTGTCTTGTAATCGTGATAGGAGGCGACGCTGACGGTCTCGATCACCCGGACCTCGAGCTCGCGGGCGACGATCGCCGCCGGGACCAGACCGCCCCGGGTGATGGCGACGATGGCGTTGAACGGGCCGGCCGAGGCGAGGCGCCAGGCGAGCGCCCGCGCGTCGCGGTGGAACTGATCCCACGACACCGGAAACGCCTTCTCGCGGGGGGAGGTCACCTGCGGCTCCTTGGTGC
>DATNBG010000175.1:0-2382 GCA_035572075.1 Roseiarcus sp.
GGCGGCGCCCGCGCCGAATAAGGAGCTTCTGACCGCGAACCCGTTCAGCGACTATGTTTCGACCTCCGCGAAGCCCGGCCCGACCATCATGGTGATCGGCGATTCGTTCACCGGAGGCCTGTTCGACCGGCTCATGCTCGCCCATGCCGGGCGCTTCATCTGGATCGAGCACCATCGCTGCCGCTTCGACTGGAAGGCGATCGACCGCTTTCATCCCGACGAGGTCTGGTGGATGCCGACCGAGCGCGAGCTCCTCTGCGATCCCGGCGCCGAGCCGGCCCATTTCACGGAATGAGCATGGCCCGCATCCGCAGCCTCTTCGTGCTCGGCGGCGCGCGCTCGGGAAAAAGCGCCTATGCGCAAAGGCTTGCCGAGGCCTCTTGCGCGGAGCGGCTTTATTTGGCGACCGCGACGCCGGGCGACGAGGAGATGGCCGCCCGCATCGCCCGCCACCGGGCCGGCCGGGGACAAGGCTGGACGACCCTGGAGGAGCCGCTCGAACTCGTCCGCGCGCTGGGCCAAGAGGCGCGGGCGGGCAGGGTCGTGGTCGTCGATTGCCTGACGCTCTGGCTCAGCAATCTCATGCTGGCGGGCCGCGATCCCGCGCCGGCCCTCGCCGGCCTCGCTGAAGCCATTGCGGCGCTGGCCGGGCCGGCGATCCTTGTATCAAACGAAGTCGGAATGGGGATTGTGCCGGACCACAGGCTCGGCCGCGAGTTTCGCGATTGGCAGGGCCGGGCGAACCAGGAGATTGCGCGCGTTTGCGATGCGGCGATCCTCGTCGCCGCAGGGCTCCCGCTCCAGTTGAAGCCAGTTGCAACCCCCAGCGTGCAATTGGGCTGAACCGAGCATTTTCCTCACACAAAACCTCTAGCGACTCGGGGCGAGCCTGGACTAGGATTCGTTAGCGGCGGAAGGGGCCTGCCGGCTCAGCGGGCTCCCGGCCTTCATTTCAAGCCGCGCTGGGGAAGTGGCGGGATGTTGCGTCTTTTCCAACGCCAGACGCCGGTCGAGGCGTCGCATTTCGATATCGCCCACGATGGCGAGACCTATCGCGTCGCGCTCAAACGCGTCGCCGCCTCGCGCCGCTTCACGCTGCGAGTTCGCAACGCGACGCGCGACGTGGTGCTGACGATGCCGTCGCGCTCGTCGTTGAAAGCGGCGCGCGAATTCGCCGAGCGTCACGCCGCATGGATCGGAACGCGGCTCGCGCGTCTGCCCGAGCCGGTCGCCTTCGAGCCGCGCGCGGTGACACCCTTGCGCGGCGTCGATCATCGCATCGTCCATAGGCCCGGCGAGCGCGGCGGGACGTGGCTCGAGCGAAGCGAGCGCGGACCGATCATCTGCGTGTCCGGCGCGCGCGAGCATGTCGCGCGGCGGGTCGCCGATTTCCTCAAGCGCGAGGCGCGCAAGGATCTCGAGGCGGCGGTGGCGCGACACTCCAGGCAGATCGGGATCAAGCCGCGCCGCATCGTGGTGCGCGATACGGTGAGCCGCTGGGGCTCGTGCTCGTCGACCGGCGGGCTCAATTTCTCCTGGCGCCTGATTTTGGCGCCGCCCTACGTGCTCGATTATCTCGCCGCGCACGAGGTTGCGCATATCGTGCACATGAATCATTCGCCCCTGTTCTGGAAGCTCGCGCGCCGGCTGCATCCCGGAACCGACCGCGCCGAAGTCTGGCTTAAGATCCACGGGCCGAGCCTGCATCGCTTCGGCGCGACCTGGGAGTGACGCGGAGCTCGCCTGATCGATTCGCGTATCCAGCGACTGCGAGCCGGCGGCGCCATTTCCGAGTCGGTTTTGAGCGATTCCAATCGCTTGCGGCGCCATTCTCGATTCGCATACTCGCAGAGCGCCGCAACGTCGGCCGCGCGAGCGCCGGAGCCGTCGTCGATTTCGCGGTCCTTGCGTTTTGGGCCTCGACGAGGCGGAAAACCAGGCAAAAGCGGAAGGAATCATTTCGCAGGGCGAAATGAAGCGTTTCGCGGGGCCGTCGTAAGCCATTGAGATCATTGGGGGCGCGAAATCGGCCATTTCGCGGAATTGTTTGTTTTCAATGGCTTGACCCTCATTTCATTTCGCGCGATTCGCAAGCCGTCCGCTCGGGCGGCTATGAGAGGGGCGGGCGGGCTTGCTGCCGAGCTTCTGGAAAACAGTAACATGCGCCGCGCCGGGCCGTCAAGAGAATGTCGGTTTTTGCGACGAGCGCTCCGCCCCTCGAGGCGCCGGGCCACGTGGGTACGGAGCGCCGGTCAGCCGGTATAGGCGATCTTGATGAGGGTCGGCGTCTCGACGGTCGTCGTGGCCACGGTTGCGCCGTTCACCACCATGTTGATCGCAGTGTCCGTACCGCCGTTCGCGACAAAGTCCAGCCCATGACCG
>DATNBG010000176.1:0-3391 GCA_035572075.1 Roseiarcus sp.
GTCGACACCAATTTCCCCGCCGCCTCGACGGCGGCGTCCACCGTCATGGGGGAACCCATCCCGCTCGCGGGCGTCGATGCGGCCCGCGCGGTCGAGGCGATCCTGTCGGTGATGCCGCTCGACACATTCGTGCCCGATCCGGCGTGCCGCATGGAGATCGTGGGCGACCCGAACGCCGTTCCGCCGGTGCAGCGCGAAGTGCAGCAGGCGGTCGACCGCGCCGCAAGCAAGCACGTGCCGTTGCAGGGCGTCGAGCGCTTCGCCTTCTACGAGCGCGCCAGGAGCGCGTTCGCCATCGTGCCGACCGGGGAGCGGCGCTTTTACGGCTGCTTCATCTTCAAGAAGGGCGTCGTCCCGCCGGAGTAGCCGGAGCGCGCTCTACCCGAGCCAGCCCTCAAGCGCGATCCCGGCGAACAGGATCAGCCCCGCGTCGCGGTTGGAGCGAAAGAGTTTCAGCGCCGTCGGCGGGTCGGCGCCCTCGACCTGGCGCGTCTGCCAGGCGAGATGCGCCGCATAGGCGAGCCAGCCGATCCGCGCGATCAAGCCCCCGCCTACAATCTCGATCGCGGCAAGCGCCAGCGCCGCGGCGGCGGCGTAGAAGAGGCCGATTCCGAGCTGGGCGCGCGAGCCGAACAGGCGCGCGGTCGAACGGATGCCGACGATCGCGTCGTCGCGCTTATCCTGGAGCGCATAGATCGTGTCGTATCCGATCGTCCAGGCGAAGGCGGACGCGTAGAGCAGGACGGGCGCGAGCGCGAGGCTCGCGAAAGTCGCGCTCCAGCCCATCAGCGCCCCCCAGGAAAAGGCGAGGCCGAGGGCGGCCTGCGGCCAGGAGGTCACCCGCTTCATCAGCGGGTAGATCGCCACGATCCCGAGCGAGGCGATCCCGAGCCCGATCGAGAAACGGTTGAAGCTGAGGAGCGCCGCAAGACCGATCAGCGCCTGAGCGACAAGGAACGCCGCCGCGGCGCCGACCGTGACCCGCCCCGACGGCAACGGGCGATTGCGGGTGCGCTCGACCCTGGCGTCGAGCTTGCGGTCGAGAATGTCGTTATAGGTGCAGCCTGCGCCGCGCATGGCGACCGCGCCGATCAGGAATAAAACGAGATGCCAGAGGTTGGGGCCTCGATGGAGGGCAAGGCCAGCGAGCGCCGCCGACTGCCAGCAGGGAGCGAGCAGGAGCTCCCATCCGATCGGCCGGTCGAGGCGGGCGAGCTGGACGAACGGAAGGGCGAAATCCGGGGTCAGCCGCATCACCAGACTCGCCGGCCGAGCGTCCGGCAGGTGGGTCGCCGGCTGCGGCGCGGCGCTCAAAGCGGTCCGGCCGGCAATGGCTGAGCTTGGGGACCCGCGCCCTCGGCCGCCTGCTCCTTCATCTTTTTCATCTGCGCCGCGACCCTGCAGGCCTTGGCGTTGAAGCCCGCGTTCTTGGCGTGATGTTCCTTGAGCTGGTTGATCGCTTCGTCGGGGAACGAACACCAGTCCTTGTTCTTCTCCATATAGGCGATCAGCGCCGATTCGGCGCGAATAAGCCCCCCCGACTTGGCGCAGAACGCCGCCGGGTCCATGGGTTTGCCATGATAGGATTTGGCGAAGTCGTTGACGATCTTGAGCTGCGTATTGCGCGCCTCGGCGAGCTTCTGCATGTCGGCGCCGCAATCCGCGTAGGCCGGTCCGGCCAGTCCGGCGGCCACCAGGAGCGCCGTCGCCGGCGTGCTAAGCCGTTTCCCATCCACCGCCGTCAACCCCGAGTCGCGTTTATCCTCGATTCGCCCGCACAAACCTCAAGAAAACGGCAAAAGCGCGGCTATGAGCGCTATTCGAACCTCCACCCCCGGTCGTCGCCCATGCCTAAACCCAGGCGCGGGACTCATAGTCGATCGCGTAGCGGGAAGGCGCCGAAGCGATCGCCGCCATGCCCGCCAGGACCGCGTCAGCCCGCATGACGAGCCGGGTCGGGATGCGCCTGGCCAGGCCGTCGACGGGCGCCTTGGCCTCGAAGGCCTGGCGAAACGCCGTCTCGTCGAGAAAATCGACGACTCGTGGCAGGACTCCGCCCGAGAGCGTGACCCCTCCCGTCGCCACGAAGGTCACCGCCATGTCGCCCGCGAATCGGGCGACGATATGCCAATAGAGCTTGAGGCTCTGCGCCTCGTCCCCTTGGCGGTCGGCCAGCGCCGCCTTGGTCACGTCCTGCGGCTCGTGGCGCGGATCGGGCGCCCCTTGCCCCATCATGCGCGCGCGGTGGACGCGCGCGAGGCCCGCGCCGGAAATGACGCTCTCGCTGGTGATGCGCCCGTGCGCGCGCTCGAGATGGGGCCAGAGCGCGAATTCTTGCGGCGAAACCGGCCCGAAATCGATATGGCAGGCCTCCGACGGCACCGCGGCAAAACGGCCCTCGGCCTCGACCAGCGCCGCGACGCCGAGCCCGGTGCCCGGTCCGAGAATGACCTGTGGCCCCTGCGTCCCGAAGGCGAGCGGGCCGATGCGCCGCGCCCAGGCCTCGGGGATCGCGGGCAACGACAGGGCCTGCGCCTCGAAATCGTTGAGCAGCAGGCCTTGAGCGAATCCCGCGCGCCGCGCCGTCTCGGCGCCGTCCATGACCCACGGCGCATTGGTGAGCTTGAGCGTCCGCCCGACCACAGGCCCGGCGCCGCAGGCGATCATCGAGCGAGGCCGGGCGGCAAGCTTGGGGACGGCCGCCTCGATCGCCTCAGGAAGACCAGGGTAATCGTCGGTTGCGAGATGCACGACCGGCCCGAGCGGCGCGCCGGGCTCTGGCTGAAGCGCGAAGCGGACGTTGGTGCCGCCGGTGTCGCAGAGGAGCACCGGAAAGGGGAAGGCGAAGTCGCTCATCGTCGCCCATAAACGCAAGACGCCGGGGCGATGGTCAAGCGGAGAGCGCCGCGTCTTGAATTTTCCGCTCGCGCAGAACATAAAGAGAACATCATGGATCGAAACCGTCCACAGAAGAACGCGCCTCCTGTCAACAACGCGCGCTGCGAGCGCGTATCGTGCGCCCAAGCCTTCAGAGCGAATGAGTCTGCTGCATGAGTCCATTCACGTTCTGCGAATTCTTTGCTGGTGGCGGCATGGCGCGTGCAGGACTCGGCTGCTCCTGGCGCTGCCTGTTCGCCAACGATTTCGATGAGAGGAAGGTTTCGACCTACAAGGCGAACTGGGGCGCGGGCCACATCATGCACTGCGACGTCGCCAGTCTCGCGATATCGGATCTTCCAACTGAGGCGGCCGACCTCGTATGGGCGTCGTTTCCGTGCCAGGACCTCTCGCTCGCGGGAAGCTATCGCGGTCTCGGTCGCGAGCACGATGACTCGCGGACGCGGTCCGGCACATTCTGGCCGTTCTGGAAACTGATGCGGAGCCTCGTTGA
>DATNBG010000177.1:0-3082 GCA_035572075.1 Roseiarcus sp.
CCCGCGCTTGGCCCCGTTCCGGTCGATTATCTTCTGTCCGATCGCCTTGCTGACGAACTGGCGGCGAAGATCGACCTCACGCGCGCGATCGAGGTCCTGCCGTCATTCGCCGGCGCCGAGCACAAGGACACCGTCACCATCGCCGTCGTCGATGAGGAGCGCAACGCCGTCAGCTTGATCAATTCGCTGTTCGCCACCTACGGCAGCGGGATCATGAGCCCAAGAACAGGGGTGATGTTCCAGAACCGCGGGCAAGGCTTCGTTCTGACCCCCGGGCATCCGAATGAGATCGGGCCGGGAAAGCGCCCGCTGCACACCATCATTCCCGGCATGGCGGCCGAGAACGGCCGCGTTGTCATGCCGTTCGGCGTGATGGGCGGCCAGTATCAGGCGATGGGCCACGCCTGCCTGCTCGCCAGGCTGTTCGACCACGGACTCGACCTGCAGGACGCGATCGACCTGCCCCGGCTGTTCCCGCTGCCCGGAACGAACATCGTCGAAATGGAGGAGCGCCTGCGCGATCTCCATGGGCCAGCGCTCGAGGAGCGCGGCTTCGTCGTTCAGCCGCCTGACCGGCCGATTGGCGGCGCGCAGGCGATCCTGATCGATTGGCAGCGCGGGACCTTGCTCGGCGGCTCGGACCCGCGCAAGGACGGCTGCGCGCTCGGTTACTGAAGGCGCGCCTTAAGCCGGCGCGCACACACGTTTACGAAAGGACGACCGATGAACTCCGATACGCAGCTCTATATCGACGGGCAATGGCGCGCGGGCCGCGGCGGGCAGGCGCCGGTGCTCAATCCGGCGAACGAGGAGACGATCGGCTCGTACGCTGTCGCCGACAGGAGCGACCTCGACGACGCTCTGGCGGCCGCCGCGCGAGGCTTTGAAAAATGGCGCCGGACATCGGCTTTCGAGCGGGCCAAAGTCATGCGCCGCGCCGCCGATCTTTTGCGCGAGCGCAAGGACAGCATCGCGCGGGCGATGACGCTGGAGCAGGGAAAACCGCTCGCCGAATCGCGGGGCGAGACGGCCGCCGGCGCCGACGTGATCGACTGGTTCGCCGAGGAGGGCAAGCGGGCTTACGGCCGCATCGTGCCGTCGCGCGCGCCGAACGTCACCCAGCTGGTGGTCAAGGAGCCGGTCGGCCCGGTCGCGGCCTTTTCGCCCTGGAATTTCCCGATCAACCAGGCGGTGCGCAAGATCTCCGCGGCGCTCGCCGCGGGGTGCTCGATCGTCATCAAGTGCCCGGAGGACACGCCGTCGAGTTGCGCGGCGCTCGTCTCCGCCTTCGCCGACGCCGGCGCGCCGGCGGGCGTCGTCAACCTCGTGTACGGCGATCCCGCGGCGATCAGCGCTTACCTCATCCCCCATCCGTCGATCCGGAAAATCTCGTTCACCGGGTCCACCGCGGTCGGCAAGGAGCTCGCCTCGCTCGCGGGCAGGCACATGAAGCGGATGACCATGGAGCTCGGCGGCCATGCGCCGGCGATCGTGTTCGAGGACGCCGACGTCGATCGCGCGGTCAAGGTTCTGGCGGGCTCGAAATTCCGCAACGCCGGCCAGGTGTGCATCGCGCCGACGCGGTTCATCGTCCACGAGAGCGTCTATCCGAAATTCGTCGACGGCTTCGTCAGCGCGGCGAAGGCGATCAAGGTCGGCGACGGGCTCGCCGAGGGCGTGACCATGGGGCCGGTGGCCCATGCGCGCCGCCTCGCGGCGATGGAGGCGATCACCGCCGACGCCGTTTCCCGCGGGGCAAAAGTCGCGTGCGGCGGCGAGCGGATCGGCAACCGCGGCTATTTCTTCGCGCCGACCGTGTTGACCGACGTTCCCGTCGCGGCGCGCGTGATGAACGAGGAGCCGTTCGGCCCGATCGCGGCCGTGAGCGCCTTCCGCGATTACGATTCCGCGGTTCGTGAGGCCAACCGCCTCGCCTATGGGCTCGCCGCCTACGCTTACACGAAGTCGGCCAAGACGATGGCGGACGCCGGCCGCGACATCGAGAGCGGCATGGTGTCGATCAATCACAGCGGGCTCGCGCTGCCCGAACTCCCCTTCGGCGGCGTCAAGGATTCGGGCTACGGCTCCGAAGGCGGCGCCGAGGCGCTCGAAGCCTACCTGAATCCCAAGCTCGTCACCCAGATGACCTGACTGAAGGCTCTCTTCACCGCGGGCCGGCGAGAACGGAGAGGCCATGGCGAAGCTCATCTCCGCGGTCAGTGGATTTCGCCGGCCTTACGGAGCGCATCGCGCATCGCGGCGCTGGTGAAGCCGGGAGCGCGCGCCCGGTCGAGAATCACCTTCTCGCGTCGCGCCATCAGATCGATCGCCTTCGGAAGCGCGCGCACGGCCTCGCCCGGAATCACCACCGCCCCATGCACGTCGGCGTGGACCACGTCGTCGTGGCCCACGAGCATGCCGAGGACATTCACGTCGCACTTCATCTCAACGAGGTGCACGTGCGCATGGCTCGGCCCGATCCGTCCGCCGACAATCTGGAAGCCGGGCGCGAGCATGCCGATATCGCGAAAGGAGCCGTTGGTGACGCAGCCAGCCACGCCGAGCCCGGCATGCACGGCGGTGTGCACCTCGCCCCAGAACGCGCCGAAGCCGGGAGGATCGTCGAGGTCCTGGATCACGGCGACGGTCGGCAGGCCGGCGGCTTCGACATACTCGTACCAGTCCTCACGCGGCGGGACGGGTCCGCGCGGCGGCGCCTTGGCCCGAATCATGCCCGTCCGCGCGAGGCCGACGATCGGCGGAAGCTTGCGATCGGCGACGACCGCGGGCTCAATGGTGAACCCGGTCGCGCGCCGTTCCGGCGCGACGATCTCGAGCCCGTTGCAGATGGTCGGCGTGTCCCAGGCCTTGAGCGCGTCGAGGTCCTTGGCGGTGAAGGGATATTCGGTCATTTGCGTTGCCTCGAGGAGTTCATGCGCCGGAATCAGAACGGCTTCGCCGAGCGCCTGTCGGCGATGACCATCGCCGAGCGCTCGGCGATCCACAAGGCTCTGATGAAGCGGGACGCGTGTGGCTCGGCGCTCGCGATGCGCGCTCACCTCACCGCCGGGGCGAAACGGCT
>DATNBG010000178.1:0-2347 GCA_035572075.1 Roseiarcus sp.
CGCCGAGCGCCTGTCGGCGATGACCATCGCCGAGCGCTCGGCGATCCACAAGGCTCTGATGAAGCGGGACGCGTGTGGCTCGGCGCTCGCGATGCGCGCTCACCTCACCGCCGGGGCGAAACGGCTCGAGAGACGCCCGTCCTTCCGGACGCCCTACGGCTCCTCGCGATGACGATTCCAGGCAAGAGCAACTTGCTCAGCCGAAGATCAGCTTGTTGTCGGTGGTGTCGATGGTGAACCGGCCAAGCCGGTTGAGCACCGAGAACGGCAGCAGCGCGGTCGCATTGTCCGGCCCGACGCCCGCGATGACATTGTCGAGGACATGCGAGCCGATTCTGACCTCGTGGATGATGACCTGGCGCGCATTTGTCGTGCGCCCGTCGGCCATCCGGAACATCGTGTCCGGGCCGGATTCCGCCTCGCCGCTTGAGAGCAGCGTCTCGGCCATGCCTTGGGTGATGAGCATGGTCGTCGCGCCGGTGTCGATCTGCATCAGCGCCGGCTGATCGCCGAGCGTGACTTGCGCGAAAACGGCCTTGCCCAGGTTGACAATGCCGATGCTGTCTTCGCCGGTCCGCGCAGGCGCCGGGGCCGCCGGGGCGGGCGCGGCCGGCGCCGCAATGGGCGTCGCGACAGGGGCCGCGGGCCTCGGCGCGCTCAAGGCTGCCTGCGCGACGATCGCGGGCGGCGTGTCGAACCGGCAAAGCGCCACGCTGTGCATGATGAGCTGGCCGTTCTTGTACAGCCACTCGTCATAGGTCGGCTGGCCGGTCGCGGCGAGCTTCATCGCCTCGCCGACCATGACCAGGCTCGGGTTGCGCATCAGCGCGCCGCGCCAGCGGAGCGCATTCGGACTGGAATCGTCGGTGATGATGTATTGCAGCGAGCGGTCGACGACCGCGCCGTTGGCCAGCGTGTGCCTGATCGTCCAGGTTCCGTTGCGGTCGTGGGCGACATAGGTCGAGATCACGCCGTTGCGGCCCGGATCGCCGACATCGACCCGCGCGGGTCCGCAGATCGCAGCCGCGCTTGCGGCGCCGCCGAGCGCCAAAACGGCGGCGAACCCCGCGATCGACGCGCGCGCATGACCGCGCGTGCGGGCGGGGAACAGATTGAGCAAAGCTGTCATGGCCGAATGACCTGGTCCGAACGGTCGAGAAGAGGGCCTCGGCGCGCCGGGAGACGCCGCAATTACCATACTAATTACGCATTTTTAATCTTTTGTCAATCTCCTTCCTGAAGTCGGGTTAACGGGACTAGCGCGTGCCCCGATTCCGTGGAATCGGGACACGCGCTAGAGTCTTTGATTTCGGCGCTTTTTTGCGAAAAACCGGCTTCCACTTTTTCGCGAGCCGCGCTTTAGCGCCCGCAGTCCCGTTCTCTTCTCGGAGAACCAGCCCGAAGGGCCGGATGCGGGCCGCCGCCTCAATCTCGAGTTCGACGCGGCTCAAGTCGCGCCTGGCCCGCCGGGCGCAGGACGAAAAAATCGACAATTTCTTGACCGCCGTACGGATACGCGATATTGTTTTTCAGAAATGGCGACAGGTTTGGCTCGCGCCTCCGATTGGCGGCCACGCGGCCGGCGCCTTGGGGCGAGGCCCGCGGGGAGTGGTTGCGCGGCGAAACGAAGAGTGGAGCTAAATCATTGAAAACAAACACCCCGTGAAAACGGCGAAACGAAACCGGAGTTAAGCCTTTGAAAACAAACAATCCCGCGAAATGCCTGATTCGGCGCTCATAAGGATTCCAATGGGTTAGGGCATGCCCTGCGAAACGCTTCGTTTCGCTTGGCGAAATGAAGGCGCCGTTTTGCCCGTTTTTTCAGCCTCGTCGAGGCGCGAAGCGAAACGGCCCAGCGCCGCCTTACCAATCACGTCCAGTTTGGCGGCGATGGAGAATCGTAACTGCCAAGCG
This sequence comes from Roseiarcus sp., assembly GCA_035572075.1. Lineage (GTDB taxonomy): Bacteria > Pseudomonadota > Alphaproteobacteria > Rhizobiales > Beijerinckiaceae > Roseiarcus. The sequence continues at coordinate 1,915 of DATNBG010000178.1, forward strand.
CTCTGGCGGCGCTGGCCCCCTCCACCGGCCTTCGGCCGGCGCCCCTCCCCCGCTTCGCGAGGGAGGACAAGCTTGCGGCGGCCGACGCTTTCCTCCCTTGCCGGCGCCTCGGAACCGACTGCGGTTTGACGGTTATGGAGAATCGTAAATGGCGCCGCAAGCGCTTGAATTTGCTCAAAATGGACTCGGAAATGGCGACCCGCCGGATGGCGCCCTATCGCCTGGCGCCCCTCGGCGGCTCGGGCGCGAAGCCAAGCCGGCCTTTGGCGCTGAGCCGGATGAGCGCCCCGCCGACATTGGCGGCGTAGGCGCGCCGTTCCTTCATGGCTTCGCCCAGGCTCGCCGCCAGCGCCTCGATCTTCTCGAGCCCGATGCGGCTCAAGTCGCGCCCGCCCGCTTCCGCGATCCGCCGCGCCAGGATCCGGCGCGCAAT
>DATNBG010000179.1:0-2043 GCA_035572075.1 Roseiarcus sp.
CATGCCGCCGACCTATTCGCTTGTCGTGCCGATCTTCAACGAGGAGGCGGTCATCCCGATCCTCATCAGGCGTCTCGACGCCCTCATCGAGGCGCTCGACGCCGAGGCCGAGGTGATCTTCGTCGACGACGGCTCGCGCGACACGAGCGCGATCGTGATCGAAGCCAAGGCGCGCGCCGACAAGCGCTACCGGCTGATCAAGCTGTCGCGCAATTTCGGTCATCAAATTGCGATCACGGTCGGGCTCGATCACGCCGCCGGCCGCGCGGCCATCGTGATGGACGCGGATCTGCAAGACCCGCCCGAGGTCGTGCTCGAGATGGTCGCCAAGTGGAAGGAAGGCTACGACGTTGTCTCCGCCGAACGCGCCTCCCGTCGAGGCGAAAGCCGCTTCAAGCGGGCGACGGCGAATCTGTTCTACCGCCTGATGGCGCGGCTCGGCGACGCCCCGATGGCCCGCAACGCCGGCGATTTCCGCCTCATCGATCGCCGGGCGCTCGACTGCTTTCTCGCCATGCCCGAGCGCGACCGGTTCGTGCGCGGCATGTTCGCCTGGATCGGCTTCCGCCAGGGAACAGTCGCCTTCGACCGGCCGCCGCGCGCCGCGGGACAAAGCAAATATCCGCTGCGCAAGATGATCGCGCTCGCGGCGAACGGCGTGATCTCGTTCTCCGACGCGCCGCTTCGCCTGGCGCTCTGGGCGGGCGGGGCGGTGTCGGCGCTCGCGTTCGTCTATGGCCTCAGCGTGATCGGGCGATGGGCGCTCAGTGACCCGAGCCTGGAGCGCGGCTGGAGCTCGACGATCGTGGTCGTCGCCGCGCTCGGCGGCGCCAACATGCTGATGACCGGAGTCATCGGGCTCTATGTCGGGCGCATCTACGCCGAGGCGAAGGGCCGGCCGCTCTATATCGTCGAGCGCGCCGTCGGCTTTGACGAAAAGCCCGCGGCCGCTCGCGGGCCGGCGCGGACAGCGGCCGCGTTAAGCGCGCGGATCACAGAGCGCCGCTCGGCTTAGGTTCCTTTTAGGCCCGCGCCCTAATGTTTTCAGTCCCTTGGGACCCCTTTTAGGTTCGCGTCTCGAAATAATCACATGTTTCATTTGTAATATCACATTCAAGGGCGGTCTTTGACCCGCGAGCAAAATCGGCTTAAGCGCGCCGGCTTCTGGACCAGGCTTCGAGGCGCGAGGCTTTGCCTCGCTTCGCGAGCCCAAACAGGATTGGTTGGCCAGCCAACGCAACCCTAGTGAATCTGGGTCGCCGCGTCCTGGCCGCGCGCGAGCCCAATGGTCGTAATCGCGACCAGCATCTCGGCGCGCGACTTGAGGTCCCGCGCCTCGAGAAGCGCCTGCTTTTCCCTGGGCCCGCAGGGGCTCATCATCGACAAGCCATTGACCAGCGCTTCGTTCGACGCCTTCTTGATGTCGCTCCAGGCCACCTTGATCTCGTTGACCTCGGCGAAGCGTTTCAGCGTCTCGATCAGATCGTCGCGGTCGACCGCCGCTTCGCCCGCGCCTTCTTCAAAATCCTCGGCGAATGCCGAATAGTCCGCGATCGCAATGCGGTAAGACAGTCCGGTCGGCGTTTCCGCCTTGAGATGGAACCGCGCCACGCCCATCAATGTGAGGAAGCAGCGCCCGTCTCCGATTTCGGCGTATTGGACGATGCGGCCCGCGCAGCCGAGGGGATAGAGCTCCGGCGCCGGGTCCGCCGTCTCATCCGCGTCGGCCGGCTGGATGATCCCGATCAGGCGCTCGCCGGCGAGCGCGTCGTCGAGCATTTCGAGGTAGCGCGGCTCGAACACAGTGAGCTGGATCGGCCGGCGCGGCAGGAGAAGCGCGCCCGCGAGCGGAAACAGCGGAATGGTCGCCGGCATCTCGTCCGGCCCGGCGAAAGTGCGGTTCAGCTTCATGGCCCTCGCCTCACTCACAGGGCGCGCTTTTTTGCGGCGGCTCGCTCATCAAAACCAGATCGCCGACAACTTCCGCCGCGCCGCGACCGATTCGGGGTCCATCAGACCCCAGGCCTCAAAGAACTGCAACAA
>DATNBG010000180.1:0-2715 GCA_035572075.1 Roseiarcus sp.
TGTGACGGCAACGTGAGATGGCGCGCGGGTTCAGGAAATTGCCGCCCCCGGATCAGGGCGACCGTCGCTTCCACCACCCGCGCTCGAGTTCGGCCGCGAGCCGCTTTTCCGCTTCCGCCCGTTGCGCCTGTTCGACCGCAAGATCCACGGTCATCTGGTCGACCCTGGCCGACATCCGGTCAGCCAGGGTCCGCTCCACGGCCAGTTCGGCGGCGTGGCGCGTCTCGCGCGCGGCGAATTCGGCCGCCTGCCTTTCGGCGCGAAGCTCGGCGGCGGCGAGCTGGGCCTTCAGCGTCTCGACATGGGATTCGAGCGCCCGGATGACCTGATTGGCGAGCGCCCGTTCGTCCACGACCCGAGCCCTGAGGGCGTGATCGCCAGTGACCCGGACCACATCGTTCCAACCCTCGGGCGGCCGAATCAGGGTTCGCTTGTCGTTTCCGAGCGTCTTCTGCCAGCGCCCCCGCTTGGCACGCGCGCGAACCGCTTCGGTCGATACGCTCAACAGTTCGGCCGCCTGCCTGTAGGTAAACCACTCGCCTGTCAAGCTGGTCCCCTGCCGGTTCATGCCGAGGCTTTGGCGAGGACTTTAGTCGATAGCGGTCCGAGCGCAAGACAAGGCTCAGCGCATAGGGCCGCGTCCCCGCGGGACAATCATTTCAATGCTCGCCGCGGTGGTGTTTTTCTATTTCACTCAACCAGTAATCGCCTGGGCAACGCCGGCAAGACCGTGGGATGAAGACTGATCAATCCACGAATCGAGAGCAAATAGACGCTGCGCCGGGACGCGCGCGGCGTCCGGGAACTCTCGGCAGCCTCTACCGGTTGAGCCTCGAACGCCGCCGGAGGTTCTCCAAGTTCGCTCGCGCTTCCTCGCCAGCGTTTCGCGCGCGCCTTACGCCAGACTCCTTTGACGCCGATGGCGATTTGCGGCGCCGGGAGAGAATGACGGCGCGGGATTCAAGCCGCTTTGACGGGCTCGCGCCGGAGGGACGAAAATTGCCGAGCTGGTTGAAACCTCATGTCTTCCTTCTGGTCTTCGCCTTCGTGGCGACGGCCGAGGCTGGGCAGTGGCCATGGAGCGATCCTTCGCTGCCTCCCGCCCGGCGCGCGCAAATGGCGCTCGCTGAAATGACCTATGAGGAGAAGCTCTCGCTCGTTCACGGGGTGATCGCGGCCCGCTGGGGGGGCGAAGCAAAACCGGCCGGATCGATCGGCTCGGCGGGCTACGTGCCGGGGATAGCGCGCCTCGGCGTCCCCGCGCTGCAGGAGACGGACGCCGAACTCGGCGTCGCCAACCCGGGCAATGTCCGGCCGGGCGATGACGCGACCGCCATGCCGTCCGATCTGGCGCTGGCCTCAAGCTGGGACTTGGGCCTCGCGCGGCGTCAGGGCGAAGCGGTCGGAGCGGAAGCGCGGGCGAAGGGTTTCAACGTCCTTCTCGGCGGCGCCGCCAATCTCATTCGCGACCCGCGCGGCGGGCGCGATTTCGAGTATTTCTCCGAGGACCCGTTGCTCACCGGAGAGATGGCGGGCGCCGTGATCGGCGGCGCGCAAAGCCGCCACATCATCTCGACGGTCAAGCATTTCGCCCTCAACGACCAGGAAACCGACCGGGTCGTGCTCGACGCGCGCATCGACAGGGCGGCAATGCGCGAATCGGACCTGCTCGCCTTTGAGATCGCGATCGAGCGCGGGCGCCCGGGCGCGGTGATGTGCGCCTACAACCAGGTGAACGGACGCTACTCATGCGAAAACGGCTGGCTCCTCACTTCCGTGCTCAAAACGGACTGGCGATACCCCTACTTCGTGATGTCCGACTGGGGCGCGGTCCATTCGACGATTGGCTCGGCGATGGCCGGGCTCGATCAGGAATCGGGCGAGCAGCTGGACACGCAAAACTTCTTTGGGATCCCGCTCACGCGGGCCATCGCCGCGGGCGAGGTCCCGCGGGCAAGGCTCGACGACATGGCGCGGCGAATCCTGACTTCGATCTTCGCCCACGGCCTCGCCGACTATGAAGACCGCTCGGACCCCGTCGACCTCGCTTCGAGCGATAAGACCGCGCTCGCCATCGCGCGCGAAGGGATCGTTCTGCTGAGAAACCAGGGGCTGCTGCCGCTCTCCCTTGGCGTCCGCCGGCTCGTGGTGATCGGCGCCCACGCCGACCGCGGCGTGCTTTCGGGCGGCGGCTCGTCGCAAGTCGTCCCGCGCGGAGGAATCGCGGCCAAGGTCGAGATCGGCGTGAACAGGGCCATGATCTTCGATCCTCCCTCGCCGCTTGAGGCGATCCGCCGCGAGTTTCCGAGCGCGCGGGTGGACTTCGACGAGGGGGCGTCGCCGGCCCAGGCCGCGAAGGCGGCGGCGGGCGCCGACGCGGTCATCCTGTTCGCCGATCAGTGGAAGACCGAAAGCGCCGACGCGCCAAGCCTCGACCTGCCGGGCGAACAAGACGCCCTCATCGACGCCGTCACGCGCGCCAACCCGCGCACCGTGGTGGTGCTCGAAACCGGCGGCCCGGTGCTCATGCCATGGCTCGATCGGACAGCCGCCGTTCTCGAAGCCTGGTATCCGGGCGAGATGGGCGCCGAGGCGATCGCCGAAATCCTTTCCGGCGCCGTCAACCCGTCAGGGCGCCTGCCCGTCACCTTTCCGGTCAGCGAAGCCCAGTTGCCTCATCCGAAGATTCAGGGCGACCCGAACGGCGCGCCGAGC